>CAYRFY010000729.1:0-723 GCA_964423635.1 uncultured Armatimonadia bacterium
CGGGGACAAGTCACTGACCGTCACCGTCGAGGACGTAGCCGCCGGAGTGCGCGAGATCGGCGTGGGGCCCGGCGACATTGTGATGTTCCACAGTTCGCTCAGCAGCATGGGCACCGTCGTCGGTGGGCCCAATTCGGTGATCGAGGGCTTCCTGCAGGCCGTTGGGCCCGAGGGGACCGTCGCGGCGCCGACCCTGTGGTGGAACGGCTCGCAGGACCTGAGTGAGTGGGACTACGACACTTCCCCCTCGTACCCGGGCATCATCACGGAGACCTTCCGCCAACGGCCCGACAGCATCCGCAGCAACAACCCGACCCACTCGATCTCGGCCATCGGCCCGCGGGCGGCGGAACTGACCGCCGACCACGGCAAGTGGGGCCTGCGGCCCTGCCTGTTCGGCGACGCGGCCTTCGCCGCGGCCAGCCCGTGGGAGAGGCTGTACCGGTGGGACGCCCACTACTGTTTTTTGGGCGTGGACTTCACCGTCAACACCATGGGCCACTACTGTCAGGCGGTACTGGTGGAATGGGCCCTGGCACAGGCGCCGGAGAGCAAGCGGGCAGACCTGGACGCCCGCGTGAGCCGCTGGGAGGCGGTGCTGGACTACTACCGACGGACAAGGGCGGGCGAGAGTGTCACGACGAACTTCAACTGGCCGGGCTACGACTTCCGTGGCATGGGGGAGTACCTGGCCGAGCTGGGGCTGGTGAGGTTCTC
This sequence comes from uncultured Armatimonadia bacterium, assembly GCA_964423635.1. Lineage (GTDB taxonomy): Bacteria > Armatimonadota > Zipacnadia > Zipacnadales > JABUFB01 > CAYRFY01. The sequence continues at coordinate 718 of CAYRFY010000729.1, forward strand.
CAGGAT
>CAYRFY010000729.1:733-3472 GCA_964423635.1 uncultured Armatimonadia bacterium
TCGGCGACTCTTCGCGCCATCGGCTCCCGCGTCATGGTGGACACGATACTGGAGACGCTCAAGAACGAGCCGGACAAGTGGTTCTCCGAGCCGTTCCTGAGCTGGTGGCATGAGGCGATGGGCGAGTAGGGAGACTGTCAGACCGCGGAGCGCACGGGGAATGTTGCGGCACAGCAAGAACGGTAGTCGCCCAACGCGCCACGCGAGTGGGGGCTGAGGCCCGGGGCCCCCAAACGCTCCGCAGGATCGTCGGGGAGCAGGGGCAAAGCCCCGCGATCCCGGGCATGCGGGACCGTCAGCACGAAGAGGGAGTGCATAGCCATGCGCGCGCTACCGTCCGCCCTTCTACTCGCCCTGCTCGGGCCGTCCTGCTGGGCCGCTCACATCGGCTGGGAGTGCCCCTTCGACAGTGCCGATTTCGGCGACGGCAAGTATGCGCCTCTCGTGGCCGATGGCGTGGCCCACTACACCCTCGAGCACGGCTACATCGGCAATGTGCAGCAGGAGTTCCCGGCCGTGTCCCTGGCCGAGCACCCCTTCTTCGGGATCCGGGCCCGCAACCTCAAGGGCGGGATCTTCGTCAAGTTCCGCGTGGACGGGCAGTGGCAGAAGGACTGGGTCATCGCCAACTGGACTCCGGAGCAGATGGAGACACGGCACGTCGATCTGCGAAGGTACGGCGGAGAGGTGTCCGGCGTCTGGCTCAATAGCCAGAGCAGCACCGACGGGGCCGAGTGGCTGCTGGACTGGATGGGCCTGGTGAAGAGTGACAATCCGCTGAATGTGAGCATCGTCACCGCCGGCGGACGGGTCACCGACCCTACGCAACGGGCGCTGAACTTCAATCTCCGCTGTGACCTGGATGCCGCGGCCCGCGTGATCTGCACCGTGAGAGGGCTGCCGCCCGACGGGGAGTTCATCGCCCGGCAGCCGGTGAGCACGGCGCCCGGGCAGATGCACAATGTGGGGATGAGGGTGCCTGCCCACGAGGGCGCCCGGTACGAACTCTCCCTGGCGGACCAGGATACGGGAGCCCTGTACTATCAGGCCATTCTCTCGGTACCGACGGTTCTGCAGGTGCGGATGATAGCCCCCGGCTACCGCAATGCCATCTACGCCACGGAGCAGGTTGATGAGATCCGACTCGGCTGGAGGCTGAACATCCTGCCCCCCACGCTGCGCGGCCTCACGCTGCACACACGGCTGCAACAGGGCGAGCGGATGGTTGCGCAGACCGAGACACCGAGCAGCGAGTTTTTGGCCGAGACGGCGCTCCCCGCGGCGGGCCTCGCCCCCGGGGAGTACGTGGTGCACCTGGAGGCCCGCCACGGGGAGCAGGTGCTCGGGCACCAGGCCCTGCCCCTTCACGTCTACCCTCCTCACCCCAATGAGGTGCGCGTGGATGCGGATCTCGCCCTGCGGGTGAAGGGTGAACCCTTCCTGCCGGTGGGATTCTACTCGGTCCCGCTCAAGCACCTGCAGACCGTGGCGGAAGCCGGGTTCAACTCCGTCCTGACCTATGACAGCGGGACCGAGAGTCTCCAGGGGTACCTGGAGGAGGCGGAGCGTGTCGGGCTCAAGGCCGTGGTCCACAGTCCGGCCGTCTGGTTCCGCGAGGACGGGGAGCGGAAGCTACGCGAGGCCGTCGCGGCGCTGCGAGACAAGCCGGGGTTGCTGGGCTGGTACCTGATCGATGAGCCGTCCAGCGGCAATCCCGGTCAGACGCCGGAGGACTTGGCCCGGCTCTACGCCCTGATGCAGGAGCTGGACCCCTACCATCCGACCTTCACCGTCTACTGCCGGCCGGAGGAGTTCGCCCTGTACCGCGACACGCACGACGTGTTCCTGTGCGATCCCTATCCGGTGGGCAATCGGCCACTGGACTTCGTGGCCGAGTGGACGGAGCAGGGCAAGCAGGCCATGGAGGGCAAAAAGCCCGTGGTGATCGTGCCTCAGTCCTTCGGGAGCGAGGAGGGTCCGCAGACGTGGTGGCGGCTGCCCACGGCGCAGGAGGCGATCTGCATGGGGTACCTGGCCCTGGTGCACGGAGCCAGGGGCCTTTTGTACTATCGGTACGATGTGCAGCAGTACGACAGGGCTCTGGCCGATCAGGGCAAGTGGCCGTGGCCGACGATCGGGTACCTGCCCGAGCTTCGGCCGGAGACCTGGGCGGGCTTCGAGAGGCTGGGGCCGCAACTGAGGGAGCTGGCCCCGGTGATTTTCGCCCCCGAGCCGGAGGCCCAAGTCAGCGTCTCCCCCGACGACTGCGGGCTGCACGTGGCGCTCCGGCAACATGAGGGCGCGACGTACCTAATCGCGGTGAACCCGTCGGAGGAGGCGGTGGATGCAGCGATCACAGTCGGTGGCCTGGTGGCGGGTGCGGCGGAGGTGGTTTTCGAGGGCAGGCAGATACCGGTCAATGACGGGACCTTCGGCGATCGGTTCGGGGGGGCGGGAGTGCATGTGTACCGGTTCCGGTGAATGCGACTGCCAATGAAGACCAACCTGCTCCGGACTGTTGCATCTCTTTTGCGGGATATTCGCATCAGCCCCAACACATGTGGCACACAACACGCAAGACAATAGCATGGGGCGTACCGGTGTACCTTGACTTCAGCAATCAGCCGTCCGATAATGGCAACATGTCGGACTACATCTACGGAGGTGCCACCTGATGACGCTTAGGAAGGGCTTTACGCTGATTGAGTTGCTGGTTGTCATTGCGATCATCGCCATCCT
>CAYRFY010000729.1:3482-3895 GCA_964423635.1 uncultured Armatimonadia bacterium
GCACGCGAAAAGGCGCGCCAGACCAGTTGTCTCTCCAACATGAAGCAGCTCGGGCTGGTCGTCCTGATGTACAACCAGGACTATGATGACCGCTACGTCCTCACCTGCTACAGCGGCGTTGCGGACTCCTGCTGGGACCGCCGCACCTACCAGGGCGGCGGCCTGGCTCCGTACGTGAAGAACTGGAACATCTTCTTCTGCCCCAGCGCGGAGGCGCCGGCGGATGCCTCGGCCAGCACGTACTGCATCAGCCGGCCGGGGGCCGGGATCAGCGGGCTCAAGGAGTCGGCTCTGGCCGAGCCGAGCCGCACGATCCTGTGGGGCGAGGCCAACGGGCGCCGCTGGATCTTTGTGGATGCCTCAGTCTGCAGTTGCGGGACGCATCCGACGCAGTACAAGGGCATGGCTCTGAA
>CAYRFY010000730.1:0-3883 GCA_964423635.1 uncultured Armatimonadia bacterium
GGGTGCAGGTGGGCCACGTGGGGGAGCATCCTGTCGGCATCGCGTCTCTCGGCATCGTAAAGCAGCACGCAGTGATGGAACCCGGCCTGCTCAGGCGTGGGGTACTGGGCCGAGGCGACCCCAGCGGCGAAGGCGGCGATGAAAAGAGGAGCGATGCGCACAGTTGGCCTCCTGTGGGAGCGGGTCGGGAGACGGAATGCGAGTACGGCACGGAGGTCTGCCTCGGGTCGGTGCCACGGCCGTGCGGCGATCCCACAGGGCGGGAGGGTGGCCAACGGCCTGGTTGCGGCCCCAGGACTTGTTTCGAACGTCAAGACGTGGGTTTTTCTGGGCTTACAGAACCCGCCCGGCTCAGGGCGCGCTCACACTCGATTAGCATCCGCACCACGTGCAGCCCGGCGAACCAGGGGTCCGCGCTGCCGTCGGCGGTGGTGCCGTCACGCAGATTCACCACACTCAGCCACGCCCCGGAGCTGTCAGGGACGAAATGGCGGAACGTGAAGGCCCGGACCGTCTCGAGACTCACCAGATACTGAGACTCTCCGGTCAGCTCGTACATGCGGGCCAGCAGGATCATCGCCTCGGTCTGCGGCCACCAGGATAGGGCGTGACGGTCTTCCGGAGGCCCGTCCCACGGCCCCCGTAGGTACACCGCACCGTCTCGCCCGATGCCGTTGCGTAGCAGGCCCGCCGTGACCTGCCGCAGCCACGGGAGATACTCGCCGGGATCCTTGCCCAGCGCCCGCGCGGCCTCATCCACGTACCAACCCAGCTCCGCATTCTGCCCAAAGAGCGTCTGCTGCCTCGGGTTTCTCCCCACCCGCACCGCGCGCCAGTTGCTGTCGTAGCCCAGGGCGGCATTGCCATGCTTCTTGAGCCGAATGCGTACGGTCAGGATGTGGACCAGTTCGTCCAGGCGCTCCCGGACCGCCTCGGAAGGGGCCGCCTGATACAGCCGGGCCAGAGCCAGGGCGGCGTGGATCAGCGTCCCCAGTTGCTTGAGCCGGTTCTCTGGAGCCCCGAGCGGCCGGTCGGGACGCTCGGCGTAGCCGCCGCTTGCGGGATCGTGCGCCCGGCTGTCCAGCGCCTCGAAGGTCTGCAGGGCCAGGTCCAGGGCCCGGGCATCGTCAAGCCTCACGGCCAGCTCGGCCAGGATGCAGATGAGGTTCACCTGCGCCGAGGTGGTCTTGGCACGGTGCAGGACCTCGCGGCCGTCATAGGTGGTCGCGGTGAACCACAGCCCGTCCGCGGGATCACGGAAGCCCTCCAGCAGCCGGGAGAAATGCCCCTCATAGCGCGCTGAGAGAAGCCGCCTCGTCACGGGGTCGGTCTCGCGCTCGAGGGCAATGCCCTCGACATAGAGCATGCGCAGCAGACGGATGATCGGCATGCCGTGACTGTGGGCCCAGGTGGGTGAGGCGGGCTCGGGGCGCGAGGTGAGGTAGGGCAAGACCTCCGCCTCCAGGTGCCCCCGAAGTGCCTCCCGGGCGGCGGCGAGGTCGTCGGCGGCGTGCGACGGGATGGCCGGCAATGCCCAGAAGGCGATGGCAAGGACAAGCCAGTATCTGTTCAACGGGGGGCTCCTTGATGGGCGGGGTAGCGGCGACACACCGGATGAGGCCGCCCCCGCCGCGCGGGACGGCCGAACCGCCCCCAGTCCAGGCCCTCGTGACCGGCCCGCCGCCGAACTCGGAGCGGCAGGGCAGGTGCGCGCAGGCGTGTGGCTCTCCTGCGCGCACCGCCAGGCCGCCGTGGATGGCTATACCCCTTCGACCGCCGGATCGTCCAGCGAGACCCTGCGGCCCTCGCGGCTGGAGACGTAGGTGGCCAGCACCATGCGCAGAGACATGCGGCCCTCCTCGGCCGTGGCGATCGGCGCTCGCTTGCCGTGGAGGAACTCCGCCAGGGGTTCGGCCAGGCCGGCGATGCGCGGACCGTGGTCGGGCGGGGAGGCGATCTCGCTGTAGGTCCAGTCCTTCTTCTCCACCGTGTACCACTTCAGCCCACAGGCGCCCTCGGGCCGGGGCACCCCGGCGCTGGGGCCGTCCCCATAGTTCTGGATGATAGTGCCCTTCTCGCCCACAATCTCGGTGGTGGTCTCATGGGCCGGGCAGGTGAAGGAGCAGACCACCTCGGCCAAAGGCCCGCCGGGATAGCGGAAGAGCGCGATCCCATTGTCATTGGGCACACGGGGGTCGACGAGGGTGTCCAACTCCGCGGTGACGCTGTCGGGCACCCCCAAGAGCCACTGGAGGAAGTCGATGGGGTGCGAGGAGTCGTCGGCCCAGATGTCGCGGTTGTAGACGGGGCTGGCGTGCCAGGTCTCGGCGAAATTGTCCCACAGATGGGTGCTGAGGCCGTGGCGTCGCCGGACCATGACGATCTTGCCCAGCTCGCCGCTTTCCATGATCTGCTTCATCTGCACGTTCTGAGGGTCCACCCGCATCTGCCAGGCCATGGTAAAGGGCACCCCGGCGGCCTGTACCGCCGAGACGATGCGCTCGGCATCGGCCATCGTCAGCGCCATGGGCTTCTGGAGGATGACGGCCTTGCCCGCCGCCACCGCCTGCTCCACCAAGTCGGCGTGCATCGACGTCTCGGAGGAGACCACCACCGCCTCGACCTCACTGTCGGCAAGGAGAGCGGCCACATCGGAGAACGGTGTAAACCCGTGGCTATCTGCGGCGCCCTGCAAACGGGCGGCGTCGTGGTCCCAGCCGGACAGAACCGAGACATCAAGTTCAGGCCTGTTGCGCCATTGAGTGCAGTAGGCATTCACGTGTCCGTGGGCGAAACCCAGGATCCCAACTTTGATGGGCATGACAGCTTGCTCCCTTCGGGGTATCTCACGCGTTAGCGGCAGATGCGCCGCCCGTGGCCTGCGGCCCGACGGACGGCGTCGTGATGCTCGGACAACCCCGCTGTCTTTCGCCTGCGACGAAACGAGCACCTTCACAATCCGAGCACACCCCGGCCCGCCACCACCGGCTGCCGCTCCGGTGGCGCCGCGATTTGCGCGAGCCTGAAGGTGGAAGCCCACATTTCGACGAAACAGGAATAATGTCCACACTGCTTCTCACACGCCGACAGGTGTCCGAGGAGGAACCATCAGATGAGGCGAGGCTTCACACTGATCGAGCTGCTCGTCGTGATCGCGATCATCGCCATCCTGGCGGCCATCCTGTTCCCGGTGTTCGCTCGGGCAAGGGAGAAGGCGCGCCAGGCGTCGTGCCAGTCCAACCTCAAGCAGCTCATGCTGGCAGGGCTGATGTATGCCCAGGACTACGACGAGCGGCTGCCCTCGCAGACGATGCACCCCACCAGCACCGAGGGCTACCCCATGTGGTACGACCTGTTCGGCCCGTACGTCAAGAACGATCAGATGCGCCGCTGCCCCTCGGCGGCCGGCACCGCCATGGGCTATGGCTGGCACGTGCAGATCCCCCGGACCGGCATATCTCTAGGCGATATCGGCAAGCCCAGCGAGACGATCCTGTGCGCGGACAACAACTCCGCCCGCGGATTCCTGCGGGCCGGGATCGGCTCGTGCTCTCACGGCGACTGCGTCAACGGGCAGTTCAACGCCAGACACAACGGCATGGGCAATGCCGCCTTCGCCGACGGGCACGTGAAAGCGCTCACGTACCAGACCGCATACGACCGCACCGGATGCCCGTCGTACCTGATGAACCTGGCCGACAAGTAGGCTCGTGGCGCGGCGCAGTGCGCCACGCCACGAGAGTCGGCGAGTCGCGAGTCGGCGAGTCGCGAGTCAACGGCTACGGCGTCAACGGCTACGGTCCCGCAGGGCGGGAGCGTCAACGGCTACGGCGGCTACGGGTGGGGACGGCGGTCGCGGCACGCGCGGGCTGTTCGTCGAACG
>CAYRFY010000731.1:0-3869 GCA_964423635.1 uncultured Armatimonadia bacterium
ATACCACTTCCCCGGCACAGGAACGGTGCGACAGGCCAGCGTGCGCCACGTCCCGCCATTGTACACATAGAGCCTGAACCGGCGATCCTCATCGATGAGCAGGCTCCACTCGCGCAGGTCGGCGGCGTAGACGTTCTTGGCCACGATCATCTGTTGCCCGCGTCCGCCCAGGCCATGCACGTTCACCCACGCCGACACCGAGAAGCCCCGGGGGAAGTGGAGTTCGGGCGTATCGGGCACGGCGAGGTAGGCCGTCTCGCCATCCAGCAGCACCGCTTTGCCCACGGCGCCGGGGGCGACGGCCGTCACTCCGCAGGGCACGGCGCCGTAGCCGCTGCCCGGAACATCCGCGGCGGTCGCCCGAGGATCGCCTTCGAAGCTCCAGCGGGCGACGAGGCCCTCGGCCGGCGGGGAGGGCTGGGCGAACACGAGGGGCGAGAGCGTCAGGGCGGCGACGACGGCGAGGCGCATCGGAAAGCTCCTTGCTCCTTGGATGGGCGCCGGTTCGGCTGCGGAGATACACCGGCCCTGGCCGACCGTCCGGCCTTCTCGGGCCGGTGTGCACCTCGGCCTCATCGGCGGGCTCGCCCACTGCCTACGGCTCCAGGGCGTGGTGGGCCCTGAGCCTCGCGATGAAGTCCGGCGCGAGCTCCACGCCTGCCTGTCGATAGTGCTCCAGCACACGGTTGGAGAGAGCCGTGTTCAGGTGGTGATGCCTCACCGCTCCGTTGATCTGCACGAAGCCCGTCCGCTCCACGAGGTCGGGCCTGTCCTCGCCGCCCACCACGGGGGCATGCACCGTGCAGTCGGTGAACCGTGTCGCCAGGGTGCTGTCCAGCCGGTAGATCTCTCCCTCCAGCTCCTGCACCCGCGGCTGGAACCGGCAGCCGACAAACGCCAGTTCTCCCCGCAGGCCCGGCGCGGTGACGGTGTTGACCGAGCAGCGCTCGAACAGCGCGCCGGCCACGGAATGGCCCAGGTGGGCCGTGACACCCTCGCAGTCGCGGATGCGGACCATCGGGTACAGAGCCCGCTCATCGAGGTAATCGTCCTCCTCCTCACCGAGGAGGAGATGGACGCTATCCGTGTCATCCGGGCTCTGCGGGATGAGGCTCTCCAGTTGCACATTGTCCACGTTGAGGGTGCAGTTTGGGGTCAGCCGATCGCCGTCGTACCCGCCGACACGCCCCAGCTCGTACTGCTGGGGTCTGGCGATGCGCAGAAGACGAACGCCCTGCTCCCGGCCGCGCACCCGGATGTCCTCAAAGGCGATGTCGGTGGGCCAAAACAGCCTCTGACCGGTGGCGGTCGCCGAGAAGGGCACGACGTTCATCAGCCAACACGGCGCCGAGGCATCGGGGACGGCCGAGTAGTCGATGACCAGGTCCTCGATGCGGATACTGCGGCCGTAGCCGATGGGATAGCGATAGTCGAAGTCGGCCATACGGAAGTCCAGCACGTTGACGCCTCCGGCACCGGCGGGCCTCAGGGTGCAGCCACGCAGGCGGATCCGGCCGTCCCACTTGGAGCCGTAGTCACGCCGGAAGCTGATGAAGCTATTGCCGACCCGGGTGGTGTCCTCCACGAACAGGTCGCCACCGCCGGTGACGGAGATCCCCTTCAGGCCGATGACGCAGTCCTTGATGTAGAGGTTCCAGCCGTGGAAATGCACGTCGATGCGGTTCAGATGGCATCTTTCGAACCGCACGTCCTTGATGAGATTGGTACCCAGCACGCCCCAGGCCACCCAGCCCGCTTCAGCGGTGAGATTGCGGAAGGTGCAGTGGAGCATACGCGATCCGCCGATGCCGTAGGTGCCGTGGGCGACAGGGGTCTGGGGCGGGCGGCGGCCCTTCTCCCACGCCATGGCGCGGATGTCCTCGAGCGTGACGTCGTACACTCGGCTGAGACTGTAAAACCCATGACGGGGCTCTACCGACATGTCCCGCCGTCCGGGCTCCAGTCCCACCCATTGCCCGCGGACAATGGTGCGGCTGCGCTGGATCGAGAACCCATTGTGATGATAGCCCGCCGTCTCGCTCTCGGGTGTGTCCCCCGAGACGTAGAACCCGCCACCCTCGATGACCAGGTATGTCGGGCTGCACCGGGATACGGTCACCGAGGTGAAGTCCCGGAACTCCCAGGCGATGTCACCGATAATGTAGCCCTCCTCCTCCACATAGAAGAACTCCTCCCGCGCCCAGCCGCGATTGCCCTCATAGCCGGCCCGGAGGCCGATCCGGTCCTCGCTGTCGGCGACGATGACCAGGTGGCCCGCGTAGTCCGCCAGTTCCGGGATGATCTGAACACCGGGCCGAATCTTGTCCAGCAGCGCGCTCTTGAGCTCTTCACTCAGCTCAAGTGTCCGGGCGGGCTCATCGCTCAGAACCACGAAGCGGGGCGTCCGGGTGTTGTTGAACCGTTCGTCCAGATGGAAGATGGTGTTGCCCCAGCTCACGTTGGTCTGGATGGGGATATCATTGGCCTGCCGGATCCAGAACTCGCCGGACAGGTTCACGATCGGGACCCCGTGCCTGCACGCGTACTCGTGGGCCAGCTTGATCTGGACCCCGTCGTCGTTTTCGCCATCGCCAACCGCGCCGAACATCCTGTAGTTGACCGCCTCGCTCTCCAACAGCACGGCAAAGCACCCATTTTTCAGGGCGATGATGTCGGCCTCGTTGGGGAGCACATCGTCGCCGGGGCCGTCCACACGGTACAGTGCCCCGCCTCCGTCGCCCGGAGTATAGAACCCCGATGTCTGCACCAGAGCCCCCGGCCGGGGCTCGTCCCAGGACTTGAGCGACGCTACCGAAGCGCGCAGGACGACCGTCTCGGCGGTGGGGCTGTCTGCCTGCATGGCGACCTCCTGGGCAACGACCGTTCCGGTGCACAGGGCAATGAGAACAGCGGTCAGGGCGATGGCGGCCCGGGGGGCGTGCGGCCCGGCTGCCTGACTTCCGTGGTTGGCCATGTCGACCTCCGGACTGGGGTATCGAGAGGTGGCACGAGTGCAACAGTGGGAAGAGGTTCCCTGAAGACCGCCCGAAGACCTCGCCGTGGCCCCCGGCGCCTCCACGGGAGTGCACCGATTGTCTGCGTGTCCGGCATCGGCGGCCCGCGGGTGACACGCGGCAGGCCGTGGAGCCGTCCGGTCCGCAGGACCGTTGCCGCCGCGCAGCGGCGTCGCCTGGCGACGGGCTTTGGCCCATTGATCCCGGCCGGCACACGCCTTTGCGTCCGGGAGCGTGCTCCACACGTCAATGACCGCACCCGGGCAGACCGATGCCGGGCAGCGACGCCCCGCCGTGCCACGTCCGATAAGGTCTCGCCCGCCCTCTCGGCGAACATCCCCGGTGTTCGCGGTGAGCGCCCGCAACCGGAACCCGGCAGACATGCCGGTAGCGTGCCGCACGAAAGGAAGTGTCGTGATGGCTGCGAAGCAGAAGCTATCCGCCGAGGAGCAGGACCGGATCCGCCGCCTGCAGTGGTTCCGTGACGCCCGCTTCGGGATGTTCATCCACTGGGGCCTGTACTCGCAACTGGGCCGCCACGAATGGGTGATGAACCGCGAGCGCATCCCGCTTGAGGAGTATGAGCCGCTCGCCGACACGTGGAAGCCCGGACCGACGCCGGCCCGCAAGTGGGCCAAACTCGCCAGGCAGACCGGACAGCGCTACATGGTCATGACCACCAAGCACCACGAGGGCTTCTGCCTGTTTGACTCCCAGCTCACCGACTACAACGCCGTCAAGCGCGGGCCCGGACGCGATCTGGTGGCCGAATACGTGGAAGCCTGCCGCGCCGAAGGGCTCCGCGTCGGCTTCTACTACTCACTCATGGACTGGCACCACCCGGACGGAGCCCGC
>CAYRFY010000732.1:0-3859 GCA_964423635.1 uncultured Armatimonadia bacterium
TCATGTGCAGCGCGTGGCGCGCCGAGCAATGGCGCCCGGGCGGCGAGCGAACCGCCGACGGCGACCTGGTCTTTGATAGCACCATCGAGGCCGGCAACGGGCAGGGCTTCGAGCGGGTCGGGCCGGGCCACTTTCGGTTCCGCGCCCGCTGCGGCCTGGAGCCCTACGCCTGGAGATGCCACCTGCGCATCGAGTCTCCCGGCGACGGGCGTGAGATCATCCTCGAGGTGGCGGACTTCAACCACTTCGGCCAAGAGCCGTGGCAGGAACAGGCCACGGTGGTATCCCGCGATGGGAGCCACTGGGCCGACCTGGACCCGGCCCGCATCGAGCCGGTGCCCTGGACGCCCACGGGGAACGCCGAACAGGACGGTTCCTTCGACGACGGATGGCACCCACCCTACGCAGTGCGCTATCGGCTGCGCCTCGACACCCCGATCCTCTACCTGGCTTCTCCCACCCCCTACACACCCCGCCACAGCCGGGAGCATCTGGAGGCTCTCTCCTCCCGCTGCCGTTTCTTCTCCGTCCACGAGATCGGCCGCCCCCACCACTTCGCCAACCACGGCTATCCGCTTTCGATGACACACATCGCCCGCGGCGGCGGGTCCGAGTGGTGGTGATCGCCGGGGAGCATCCGGCCGAATCGGCCGGCATGTATGCCTGCGAGGGCCTGCTGGAGGAGATCCTCCGCGCCGCCGACTTGCTGGCGGACTTCTCCTTCTGGGTGATCCCCATCGCCAATGTGGACGGCGTGGCGCTGGGCACCACCTACCACAATGTGAACCAGCAGGACCCGGTAGCGCCCGGCGTCAACATCGCCCGGGACTGGAAGTCACTCTCGCAGCCGGAGACCCGGGCCATCTGGGAGCTGATCCGCTCCGTGCGCCCGCATTGTGTGGTGAGTCTGCACAATGGGCGCCATCGCCGGCAGTACGAGGTCTGCGCGCCGGCTCAGCCCCATCTTGCGGCGGTCATGCGTCGCCTGCGGGAGCATCTGCCTCTGCCGGTGCAGCAGTGGCGACCTTACGACGACCCGGAGGCCCTCCCACCCGCGGCTCTGGAGGCAGGCGTGGAGACGGCCGTGTGCATCGAGACCCTGCTCCTGCAGAAGCTCCCGCACTGCGAGACCTTCGTCGAGAGCTATCGGCGTACGGGCATCCACGTGCTGCGGGCCCTGGTGGCGGCCTTGCGGCAGGTCCACGGCAGGCCGCAGATGGCGGCCCTGGCCGAGCCTCTGGGAACCGCCGCGCTGCGCCTGCGTGCCGCGGACTTCGTGGCGAAGCTGCCGGCCCTCTACTACGGACCGGTGGAGGGCAGTCTGCCCGAGCACGACGTCGGGGACTTCGAGGTCAACGGGCTCCCCCTGGAGGCGGGTCACTACGATGTGTGGCTGCGCCTGACGGAGGGCCAGGACAGCCTCTCGCTCCGCGGGCCCAGAGAGCAGTGGGCCGTGCTGCGACCGCGGGAGGGCTGGTGCCTGCTGCCGAGCCGACCCATCGCGGCGCGGATGCTGCACTTTGAGTTCAGGCAGCCTCGCTCGACGCCGCCCTTCGACGAGGTGCTCATCAGCCCCGAGGGCATGGGGCTACCCGCGGCCCTGGAAAGCGCCTCACCGTACGAGCGCTATGTGCGGGACACCCTGGCGGGGGAAAAGCCCCAGTTCCGCGACTGGCCCGCCTTCCACCGGCGCCTGATGTCCGGGGGCTTTGGCCCAGAGGACCTGCGGGGGATGCTCACGGAGCTCACCCACTGGGCAGCAAGGCGGCAGGTGGTGGACGAAGACAGTCCCTACTATGGCGCGGTCTACTCCGAGGAGGACAAGTACGACGCCCGGGATGCCGCGGCGGCGGCCGCGTGCTTTGCCTATGCGGCGCGGCGGGAAGAGGGCGATTGGCTGCGGCGGGCCGAGGCCGCCCGGTCTTACTGCTACCAAAGCCAGATGTCGGAACCGGGCAACCTCGCCCGCGACGGCGGCTTCGTCCACATGGTCCGCGGCATCTGGGGCGTGGACTTCACCCGCCTGACCCCGCCGTATCCGGGGATCGACGGCGTGGACACCTGTGCGATCATCCACCAGTTGTGTGGTGCGATAGACCGCGGACTGGGAGCCACCGAGCAGGACCTGGCGGCGATCCGCCGCGCGGCAGACTGGGTCCTCCACAGCGAGGCGCTCCCCGGAGTGTTCCTGCATCATGAAGGCGCGACACACGACTGCCAGAACTCCAATGCTCTGGGGCTCTCGGCTCTGGTGAGGGCGTACCACGCACTGGCCGGTTTCGGGGAGGCTCCGCCACAGGAGTGGCGTGCGGCCGCCGAACGGGGTATCGAGCACTATCTCTCGGGGCAGGAGGCCATCGGTGTGTGGCCGTACGTCTTCGCCTCGGTGGGGCGCCGCGGGCAGGCCTTCCATTTCGACAACATCCCCGACCACGGCATCGGCCTGTACCACCTGACGCGGGTTTGCCACCTGCCTCCGCTTCGCGGCTATCCGGGTCTGCACGATGCGCTGCTCCGGGCGGCCCGGTGGTATCTGGGAGTGACCCGTCTCGACGGCGACACCATCAACCTGGAGCATGACACCCGGCCCGATCTGGGAGACGATATCTGCTTCTCGGGCTTCACCTGGTGCCGCTTCACCGCCGCCGCCACGGTGCTGCGCATCGGGCTGCTCACCGGTGAGGCGGAGCCGTGGCGGCACCTGTGCCTGAGGCTGATGGAGCATGTGAGACGGCGGCTGTGGCAGAGGGAGGACCCGGGCCGTGCTCCGGTGATCGCCCACGCCCGGCCGGAGGCCAAACTGGCCACCTGGTGTCAGGCGGTGGAGTGGGACGGGGCGATACTGGGGGAGATCATCGATGATCTGATTACATTTTCGGAAGGATCAGGGAGCCCCGATAACGAATCAGAAACATGAAGGCGGAAGGGAGGGCCGCCCGCGTAGCCGCCCGGTTCCCGGGCGGAAGACCTTAGCGCTGCTCGTGCAGCGAGATGCGAAGGGACTGTACCCAGATGCGTCGCGCCGGCTTCACACTGATTGAGCTCTTGGTCGTGATCGCGATCATCGCCATCCTGGCCGCGATCCTGTTCCCGGTTTTCGCCAGAGCCAGAGAGAAGGCCAGGCAGACTTCATGTCTGTCGAACCTCAAGCAGATCGGCCTGGCGGTGGAGATGTACAAGCAGGACTACGACAGCAGGTACTTCCACGGATGGCCGTCCCCGTCATGGTCCAGCGTCATCCATATGATCAACCCCTACATGAAGAACTACCAGCTTTGGATGTGCCCTTCTCAGGACGCCTCAACCGCGTGCAGTTGCGGCTACCCGGGCGACACCGGCGACCCGTCCTATATCCCGGCCAGCTACGCCTTTAACCCGTACTGCACGGTGGGCTGGTATGCGAACATGCAGGGCAAGAAGGAGACCAGCATCGAGGCCCCGGCTCAGGTGATCCTCTGCGCCGACGGCCGCCGTTCGTGGATCCACTTCTCAGCCTGGTGCTACGGCAATGGCCAGGGCGGCCGGAGCTGCGATCCATCCATTGCCAACATTCATAACGGTGGAGCCAACTGCGCCTACATGGACGGCCATGCCAAGTGGGAGAAGGTGCCGTCTTCGGTGCCGAACGCGGCCAACAACACCGACGCCTGGCTGACCAAGTGGGACCCGGACAACAGGTGGTGGGATACCTCCGGGACGTAGCGCCGCCGGCGGATACCGGCTTTCTTGGAAGGTCGCACAAAGGGCGCGGGCTTATACTCAGATTATGCAGGTTACTGGCAGGCGCCGACTCACATCGCCTCACCCCCCGGCCCCCCTCTCCCTTACTCGCCGATACGACCGGCGAGACGGGAGGAGG
>CAYRFY010000733.1:0-1606 GCA_964423635.1 uncultured Armatimonadia bacterium
CTCCTCCCGTCGCCCGCGGGTGTTTGCGGGCGTAAGGGAGAGGGGGGCCGGGGGGTGAGGCGACGTGAGTCGGCGTCTGCCAATAACCTGCACAATCTGAGCTCTAGTCCCCCGTCCGCGACACCCACACCAGGGACTGGGCCTGGCACTTGTCCAGAGGCAGCGCCGCCCACAACTGATACCGCCCGGACTGCGGCGCCTGCCACAGCGCAAGCCCCATCAGCCCCTTGCGCCGCACCTCTCCCGACAGGGCCTCAGGGTCCGAGGTGTCCACGTCCGTGAGCCTGTCGCCCAATGCCTCGACCAGCGCAGCGGTGGAACGCTCGTCGAACCCCAACGGCTGTACCCTCTGCCCCTGCTCATTGAGCAGAATCAGCGTCTCCCCGACCCCCGGCTGGAAGTCCTCCGGCACGCGCCGGGAGCGCTTCAAATCGGTGAGATAGCCGGTCACCAGATCGCCTGCGCTCAAGTCAACGTCTCGCACGTACCACAGCCACTGCCAGGTGTTGGCCTGACTCTGCCAGGCCTGTCGGCGCACGTCGTACATCTCCCGACTCACCGACAGCAGCCCGGCCTGGTTCTCTCTGGCCATGTGCATCCCGGCCTCGGGGAGGGGTACCTCGTAAAGCGGCATGATGCCGTCGATGTGGTCGGAGTACAGGAAGAGGTCCTCGGGATTGGGGGCCGGGTCGGGTCCCGCGTACAGCGGAAACTGATGGGGAAGCGACGGCGGCCAGAGTCTGCCGTCCGGGACCTTCATCACCCAGTACGGCTCGATGCCGGGACGCCGGACGGTATCGTCGGCGGTGACGAGCTCCACGCGGTGGAGCTCCACGGCCTGATCGGACAGCTCCAGAGGAGGCAGGTCCTCGGCGATGGCATCGGCCACCAGGGGCCCTTCGAACCGGATGACCTCAGGGAGCGGCAAATCCTCGGTCACCTCCGCCGGCGGCGTCACTTCAGCGGGTGGCGTGGCCTCTGCCGTGGCCGCGCCGGACGGCTCCTCGCCGGCCGCATCACCGTGGCCGGCGGCGACCTGTCCGGCCTCGTTCGCGGGCGGAGTGTCCGTCTCGGTGCCGCCCGGCGTCGTGGCGGGACTGGGCAGCTCCTCCGGCGCCGGCATCACCGAAACGCCTGCGCCGGTTCCCGGTTCCTCTTCCGTATCGCCCCCGTCGGAAGTGGACGGCGGGGCGATGGGTTCGGCAGGTCCCGGGAGGTCCTCTGCCACATCAGGGGCGGCAGCAGGAGACAGCACCCGGGGAGCCGTGCGCAGGGCGGGTCTGGGGCCGCTCGGTTGCTCATCCGGGGTCTCGGAGGCCGGCGGAGCCGACTGCCGCGTGCGCAGCAGCGGTGCGGGTGGCGGCAAGTCGCTGGACCGCGTCGCCACGGCCGACTGCTCCCCGGCGGCGCCGCCCTGCGACGCCCGCGAGCGGTCCACCAGCGGGCGGGGGCCGCCGTCCTTGGCGGTGCGGGGGCCAAGCGGAGTGCTGGAAGGACCCGTGGGGAGAGCGCCTTCGTCTTCTTCCTCGTCTTCGGTGGCCGGGGGCGACTGGCCCCGGTCTGTCTGAGTGACGGCCGGCGGCGGAACAGGCATGGCGGGCCGCCG
>CAYRFY010000733.1:1616-3846 GCA_964423635.1 uncultured Armatimonadia bacterium
GGCTGCGCAAACCGCTGGATCTGCGTTCGGCGGCGCCGAAGGCCGGTGTGCTCAACTGTCACGATGTGCACGGTCTCCGCCGACTCACCCGCAGCGATCGGGGCGGGCAAAGTGGGCGGCTCCACGAGAGCCGAGCCCTCCTCGACGGTGCTTGGGCTCTGTGCCTCCTCGCCCGTGTCGCCCGCCAGACCGGTGGGCACCGCGGGAGGCGCCGGTGGGGTTGCCGGCGCCTGTTCGCCGCCTGTCTCAGTCCCAGTCGCGGCCACCGGCACCGCCGGAGCCGGGGTCTGGGCCGGCGCCTCTTCTACGGTCTCGTCGGGCTGAAGGCCGGTCTGTGCCCCGGCCGCCGGGGGCACTGCGGGCGGCGCCACCGCCCCTGCACCGGTTCCGGGATCGATGGCCACCTCCGGCGCAGCGCTCTCGGAGGGCGGCACAGCACCGGATGTCTCCGACGCGCTCTCCGTGGCCCTCAGGCCCGGCGCGCTATCGGGGCTCTCACTGCGGGCGGAGCGCCGCAGGCCGCTGCCCGAGGCGACCGCACCGTCTTCGGGGATGATCGCCTTCACCGCCTCGCGCTCGGGCGCCTTCCCGCCCACCCGCACCACCGCCCTGGCCTCCTGCCGGTTGCCCACCGACAGTACCGCCTGGTACGTTCCGGAGGGCAAAGGCTCGTCCATTGCCAGCGAGTACGTGCTGAAGCCAAAGCCACCGGGCCGCACATCCACCTCGCGGGTCGCCAGCGTGCTATTCCCCAGCAGCCAGCGCACCTCGCCCCGCAGGGTCTCCGCCCCTGCATCGGCGGTGCGGAACCACAGGGTGAGGCTCGTGATGCCCGCGGGGAACCACGAGTTGGGCGACACCGGCTGGCCCTTGGAGCTGACCCCCCGGCAGATCACGGCCTCGCTGACGAGACCCCCGTCGGCACAGACGGCGGCCAGGGCGCAGGACAGAAGGACGGCGATGGCAAAGGATCTCATGCTCATGTCTCCACGGCGCCGGTGGCTCGAGATGGGATGCCCCGACTGCGGGGCGCACTGACAGGACGCGACGGCGCCGGCGATTGTTCCAACCTATCCATTCGCGATGATATCCACCGGGGCCTCTTTCGGGCGCAACCCTGCTTCACAAGCAGCGGGTTTCCACCGCCGCCCGGGCATGAGTGTGATTGTCCTATTGGGAAGATCGAACAGGCCGAGGGCAAGTAGCGAGGCAGTGCGCGCAGGCCACAAGGCGAATTGCACGGCGCGCCGGCTGTGCCCCTCTGCTGTCCGGAGTAGGCCCAGCCACCACGGGCGGCCTCGGGGCCGCCGGAGCCTGTGGACATAACGCAGCGTCCCCGCTCAGTCGAGCGGGGACGCTGTAACAACGACCTCTGCTTTTCGTCTCGCGGTCTCCGGGTCGATGGACCGGGGCGATATTCTGTCTGTGGCCCACAGCGAAGTTCGGTGCGTTCACTGCTTGGCGGTCGCCCGTCCCGCTCCGGCACCCGCGATGCCCGGTAGCCCATCCCGGACCACATCGCAGCGACCCCGCGGGGCGTTTTGACGCGCGGCACCACCGCCCAGATCAGGCGAGACGGCGAGTGACGATTACGGGAGCCACCCCTGGGGCGGAGTGGACGACCCCGTGTGCCTGCCCCACTTGGCGTGACCGTCGACGAAGCCAACGTTCACGCCCTCGTTGTGGGGGCAATTACTGGGCTTGCGATTGTTCAGCCCGTCGGCACAGGTGGTGCCCGAGGGGCATATGCACGCATATTGCGCCCGGTTCCAGTCGGGTACGGCCTGATGGTTCGAATCGATCACCAGGATCTTGCTCGCCGGCTCTGTGACACGGGCCAGGGACTGGAACTCCAATCCGGGGAGGGCGGCATAGTTCTCCCTGAGTTGGTGGGTCTGTCCCCAGTAGACCCACGGCCCGCTTCGGTACGGATTGCTGGGACACTCAAGCAACTGCCAGTTCTTGATGTACGGCTGAATCGCTATGGGCCACTGAGCCGCCCACAGCGCCGTACCGTTCCAGCCACCTGAGAGCCCAAACCTCTCATCATAGTCCTGGGCATACATGAGCAGGCCCAATGTGATCTGCTTGACATTGCTGGTGCAACTTGCCTGTCTGGCTTTCTCTCTCGCGCGAGCAAACACCGGGAACAAAATCGCGGCGAGGATCGCGATAATGACGGTGCTGATTTTCTAGTTTTCGGGGGTGCTGAGGCCTCTGCCTGCCTGGT
>CAYRFY010000734.1:0-3817 GCA_964423635.1 uncultured Armatimonadia bacterium
CCGCCGGTGTGGCCGGTGCAGTGGGTGTAGACCGATCCGATCTGTCTCGGATCCGGCCAGTGGTGGGTGGTGTCGATGTCGGCGTTGTGCCTCTCGGCCGCTTCCGCGCGCCGAAGCATGCCCAGGTTGCCTGTCCGCGCGAACCCCGCCGCCAAGGCCCATTGGGTGTCGTATTCCTGGTTCCCCCAGTTGAACGTGCGCTCACCGAACCAGTCGCCGTAGTTCATGAACCCGTACTCGCGCACAGTCTCCCGGCGCTCCAGGAACTTGTGGAAGGCCGCATCCATGCTACGCTCGTAGGGCTCGAAGGCTCCGTCTCGGCGGGGCGCCATGGGCCCGAAAGCGCCGCTTTGGCAGTACCAATCCGGAGCACAGGCCAGGAACAACGGTTCTTGCCAGAACTGGGCCAGGGAGTAACGGCCCTCCGCCGCCTCGGGAGCGAAGTCCACGGCAAACTCGCTGGTCAGTCGCACGCCGGTGCGAACCTTGTACTTGCCCTCATCGCACCAGAAGTAGAGCTTGTTCACATCGTCCTCGGAGGCCCCGGCGTACTGGTCCGAGGGAAGCGCGGGGTGAAGCTGCACGTCGATCCCCTCGGCGTCGGTGGCGAAGCCCTTGGGGTACCGCTGCCAGAAGTCGCGCACCGTCACCGCCGTGGCGCCCGCATCGCCTCCGGCCAGGATCCAGCCGGCGGCCCGGTTCCCCTCCTCGGTCTCGGTCGCGAAGTGGTTGTCCTCATCCTGCAGCAGTCTGCCGCCCACCGGGAAAGTGACGGTGCCTTCGTCCGCGCCGCAAGTGACGGGGGCGCCGGCAAGCGCCGCCGGCACCCTCACCACCACCGACGAGAAGAGGTTCATGTCCGGCTCGGAGACATCATTATCCAGCGAGAACACCGTCCTGACGTAGGGCTTTCCGGCGAAGAAGTGCAGTCGGCACAGATAGCGCATGTACTGCGCACCATCGCTGCTGACCAGCCTGCCCTTCACGCAAAGCGTCGCCCGCAGCGGCCCCTCGCTCTCGACGATGACCTCCTCGGGCTCCGCCAGGGCGGAGGAGTACACCTTGCCCTCCGCATCCGTGATCTCGAAGCCACCCTCGCCCTCCGCGGCGGCGGAGACGACTCTGTCGCCCACCGTGACGTGTGAGAAGGGCGCGAACCCGCCTCGCGGCAGTTCGAGGCGCATCACGCCCGTGTCGACGGTGACGGGGAGCTGGACTTCGCCTACGGGACGCCGCCAGTCCTCCGGCGTGGTCACGATGCCGCCGGTATCCACTTGCACACGAGTCGCCGGCTCCGGCACCGTGCCGGTGAACTGCAGGGTGTAGACGGTGTCTTCCCCCGCCCGGGTATCGGGGAGCAGGTCCACCTGCAGCCATTTGACCCAGATGCCGTCGGGCCACCACGAGAGCGCCGAGAACTGGGCGGGAACGGGGCCCCCGGACGCATCCACGATCCGACAGCTCGCCGGGTTACTCACCAGCCCCCGGGGTAGGGGGACGCCGGAGGTTACGGGCCACGCGCTGCGGCCCTGTTCCGTGGGCTCATGTACGGTGAGCCTTATGCCGGTGGGCAGGTCTGCCTCCGGGGCCAGACCCGCGTGGTGCTGCTGGGGGTCCATCCAGACTGTGTAGCTTGCGGTGGCCGTCATCGCCTCGTAGGTGTCCTGGGCGGGCTCGACACAGGAGATGGCCAGTTGGTAACCGGAGGCCCGGAGCTCGGGAGGCAGGATGACGAAGTGGTTGTTCACGGCCCCGCGGCCCTCCTCGAGGGTGCCGTTTTGCTCGAAGGCTTCCGGCCCCGCAAGGGAGTAGCGCACGCTCCCGCTCGCGGGCCGGTTGGTGGTCCAGGCCACCATCACCCGCTGCCGCCGCTCTCCCGGCTCATCGGGCATGTGCCAGGCGGTGATGTTCTCGATCCGCAGAGGGGGTACCGATGGTTTCTCGGCCAGCAGGCAGACGCTGGTGAAGCGTGCTTTCGCCGTCTGCGCGGCGTTGCTGAGCCGGATGGCATCGCCCTGAGTGAGTGCGACCGGCGCGGAGGTGTAGTACAGAACCTGGCGCGTTGTGGGGTTGATGCCCAGCACCGTGCCAATACGCTCGCCGTTGACGGCCAGGTCCAGGCCCTCCCGTTGGGTGGCGTTGTCCTGTAGGACGAGACCGATGTGGTACTCCCCGGTAACCGGGCAACGCCACGTCACGGAGCCCTGCTCCTCGATGGGCCCCTCGAACTCATCGCTCATCAGCAGTGTGTAGCCCTCATTGGTGGCGTCGGCGGGTAGCAGACGGATGGTGCCCGCGTCCTGCCACAGGCGGTAGGTGAGCTCCGAGAAGTCCGGCATGGTGAGTGCTTCGAAGTTCTCGGGCCTTGGGTACGTCACTTGAGGCGCCTTCCTCTCGGGGTAGACGGGAACCCGGCAGTCGATCCGGACGGTGCTGTCGCCGTCGCTCTGGTTCGTCCGCACCTGGCTGAGCACGTGCATGGGGAAGTCGGTCTTGCCGTCTCGGACGGCCATCGCGTCGGGAGACAGATCATCGCAGATGTAGATGGCGTTGCCCTCGACGACCATCCTCACGGGCATGAAGCGATCCTTGCGCACCGCGGGGTTGATCACGCGCAGGCTGTCCTTGGAGTCGACCAGGGAGTACATGATGTCGACCCCGCGCACCCAGTCGGCCTCCTGGCGGCCGGTGGTCTTGTCGTTGTCGATGTCGCAGTACAGGTGGAAGACGGTGTCGTCGGGGGGGTAGTCTTCGGCAAAGGTGATCTTCCATACGTAGCGGTCCTCGGCCACGTGGCCGAAGTAGACCTTGTCCACATCGGGTGCGGTCGGGCCGGGGCGGTCTCCGGTGGCCCGGGTCTTGTCATCGATGACCACCTGGAGAGCTTCGTCCAGGTCGGGGTTGGTGCCTAATTGGGCTTCGATATGGTCGGGCAGGCCGTCGCCATCGCGGTCCTGGGCCAGCGCCCACCAGGGGCAGCAGGCGATCGCGAGGAGAGCTAACGCAGCAGTCGTGCGGGGCATCCGTTCCCTCCTGTCGCGGGTTGTGGTTCCGGACCAACCGCTGCCCGTCCCACACCCGTCTGCAAAGCTATCGTCGGTCTCGGCCGTTTTCTGAGGAACTCAGTTGTCTCCGGATCGCCGTGGTGTGATGTCGGTGTTCAGGCTCCCTGGGATCCCGGCCGGACGCGCCGGCTCTGAGAAGGCACTGAGGCGGCGGATGGCGAACCAGTGGGCATCCACCACGGAGGGCTTTGGCTATGTCCGATCAGCGCCCGAACATCATCCTGTTCACCACCGACCAGCACCGGGGAGACCACATCGGCCTGTCGGGGCACCCGGCCATCGGGACGCCCAATCTGGATAGCTGGATCAAGGATGGGGCGTACTTTTCCAATGCGTACTCCGAGATCCCCTCGACCACCGGGGCCCGGCGGGTCCTGCACAGCGGCAAGGGCAGCTTCCATTGCGGCCTCGTGGGGTACTCGGCGGCGGAGTGGCACGAGCCCAATACGCTGGCGGCGGTCCTTTCCGAAGCGGGCTACCACTGTATCAGTGTGGGCTGGCGCAATATGCACCCGGCCCGGAAGCTCTATGGTTTCCACACGGTGATTCCCCACGACCTGCGCGAGGGCGACGATGACTATATGGACTGGCTCCGCCTGCAGGTCGGCCCGGAGGCCATGGAGCGCGGTCACGGCTCGGACGCCAACGGCTGGCTGGGACGGCCCTGGCACCTGGAAGAGCGGCTGCATCCCACGGTCTGGACCACGGATGTGAGCCTGCAGCAGCTCCGCAAGCGCGACCCCACCAGGCCC
>CAYRFY010000735.1:0-3805 GCA_964423635.1 uncultured Armatimonadia bacterium
CGACCGGCGAGACGGGAGGAGGGGGGAGAACGGCATTATGGCGAGCGATAGAGGCTTTACTGCAGCGGGATGTGGCATCAATGCGTTCATGCATGATCTGAGTGGAAAGCCCGCCCCACGACGGCATGGCCCGGCCCACCAACGGCGGCGGGCTGGAAAGCCCGCCCCACGACGGCGAGGCCCGGCCCACGGACGGCGAGGCCCGGCCCACCAACGGCGGCGGGCTGGAAAGCCCGCCCCACGACGGCATGGCCCGCCCCACGGACGGCGAGGCCCGCCCCACGACGGCGAGGCCCGGCCCACGGACGGCATCGCCTCATAGACGGCGCGACTCGACCCTTACGAAGGTGGTCTTCCAGTGGCTCTATCCGACCTTACCGCATACGAGCTTTCCCAGAAGCTGCAGAGCAAGGAGGTCAGCGCCCGCGAGGCGGTGGCCGCCTGCTTCGAGCGCGTGGACCAAGTGGAGAAGGATGTGCTGGCCTTTGTGTGCCTGACCAAGGAGGCCGCGGAGGCCAAGGCGGCGGAGGTGGATGACAGACGCGCCGCCGGCGAGGCTCTCTCGCCCCTGGCCGGGGTCCCCATCGGCATCAAGGACCTCATGTGCACCCGGGGCGTGCCCACCACCTGCTGCTCGCGAATCCTGGAAGACTTCGTCCCCCCCTACGACGCCACGGTGGTGTCGCGCTGCGCCGCGGCGGGCATGCCGATGGTGGGCAAGACCAATATGGACGAGTTCGCCATGGGGTCTTCCACGGAGAACTCGGCCACTCAGATCACCCGCAATCCGCTGGACCTGGAGAAGGTGCCCGGCGGCTCCTCGGGGGGCAGCGCCGCCTGCGTGGCGGCTCAGGAGGCCTTCTGCGCCCTGGGGACCGACACCGGCGGCTCCATCCGCCAGCCGGCATCCCTGTGCGGCCTGGTGGGAATGAAGCCCACCTACGGCCGGGTCTCCCGCTACGGCATCGTCGCCTACGCCTCCTCCCTGGATCAGGTGGGGCCCTTCACCAAGGACGTACGGGACTGCGCCCTGCTGCTGCAGGTCATCGCCGGTCCCGATCCGATGGACTCCACCTGCGCCGACCGACAGCCCCCGGACTACGTGGCCTGTCTGGGACAGGGCGCCGAGGGCATGAAGGCCGGTGTCATCAAGGAGCTGCTCTACGGCGAGGGGATCCACGCCTCGGTCAAGAGCGCCATTTTGGCCGCTGTGGAGCAACTGACGAAGCTGGGGGTTCAGTGCGAGGAAGTCAGTTTGCCCAATATCGACTATTCGCTGCCGGTGTACTATATCATCGCCCCGGCGGAGTGCTCCTCGAACCTGGCCCGCTACGACGGCGTGCGCTACGGGCACCGCACCGCGGAGCCGGTGGAGGACATCTACGACCTGTTCGCCAGGAGCCGGGCCGAGGGTTTCGGGTCCGAGGTGCGGCTGCGCATCATGCTGGGGACGTACGCGCTCAGCGCGGGGTACTATGACGCGTACTACAAGAAGGCGCTGCAGGTGCGGACCCTGATCAAGGCGGATTTCGACCGGGCCTTTGAGAAGTACGACGTCCTGGTCGCGCCCACATCGCCCTGCGTGGCCTGGGGGTTCGGGGAGTTCGATCAGATGGCCATGAAACTGGCGGACATCTGCACGATACCGGTGAATATCGCCGGGATCGGGGCGATGAACGTTCCCTGCGGCTTCGAGGGCCATCTGCCCATCGGGATGCAGCTCATGTGCGCCCCGTTTCGCGAGGACAAGATCCTCCGCGTGGGCTATGCCTACGAGCAGGCGAGCAAGTAGGGCTCGCGGGCTTATCTGTCACAAAGTGTGAGGGCGCGGCCGCCGTTGGCCGCGCCCTGTCTGTTGGCGGCGTCTGGAGCCTACTGGGCGGCCTTCTCGGCCTCGGCTTTGGCCTTTGCCTGCTGCTCCATCTTCTGCTCGACGATGGTCATGGCGAGCTGCATCTTGACCCTGAACTGGTCCGGGGTGAACTCGAGGCCGCGGCCGTCATAGGTGTCCCTGAGCTCCTGGTCGATGATCTGGCCGATCTGCGTGAGGGGGTCTGTGGTGGTGCTCTGGGTCTCGGCTTCGGGGGCTCCCGGGTCGCTTTCGGAGGCGTCGGACTCTATGGTTGGGCCTCCCAGTGCGTGGTCCGCCGTGAGGTACACCACACGTGGCTTACCCTTGCCGCTGGGGTCTTTGAGCTCGAACTTTACCTTCCCGTTGACGGCCATGCCCTGCTCGCAGCCGACCTTGGCCTCCTGGAACCTCTTCATCCCCTCCTCGGTGGCGGTATTGCGGAAGACGACGCGCACGCGCTCGCCGTCCAGGACCTCGCCCAGTGCCGCTCCCTTGATCACGGTGGGATAGTGACAGCCGTCACCTTCGCGGAGGAAGACCTCGATGGTCACCTCGGCGTCTTCGGCCCCGCTATCGGGAGGGATCTCAAATCCTGCCATATCATCGAATTTGTTGGCGCCGAACCCCAGGAGGACGCCCTTGAAGGTGCGTTCGCCTCGGGCAATTTGCGCGATCGTGCCGAAGTTGACCGCGATGGCGATGACCAGCAGCACCGGTATCGCCAGCAGCAGCATGCGCAGAGATCCCTTGCCTGTGCCTGCCTGCTCAGCCATGGTGGGCCACTTCCTCTCTGCCGTATTGAGGCCATAAGCGCATCGGGAGGGGGGTCAGGTTCCCAGCCAATAGCATATTACTTCAATGTGGTGATTGGCAAGAAAGGATGACAGGCAACGGGCGCGAGCGGGAGCGGCGATGGGTTGCGGGAATGAGGACGGCCGCCGGCATCTGGGTGCGTGACACCGGACCCGGCCAAGAGAGGCCGGGTCCGGTGCTTGACGGCCAGATCAGGGTTCTGTTTGGAGCGATCAGCGTGTCTTCTGCCAGAATCGGGCGTAATCGCGGTCCGCCTCACCTGCTTTGAACCACTTGGCATGGCCGTCGCACATGGCGGCATTGAACCCGCCGTTGTGGACTGAGATATCGACTCCGTCGGGCCGGATGCCGCGTGGCCGACCGTAGCATGTGGCGCCGGCTCCGACCTCCCAGTTACCGCGGACGCAGTAGCGTCGCGCCTCCCAGGCGTCGAAGAGCAGGAAGGTCTCGGACGGATGGGAGATGGTGGCGATGGAGGCGTTGAAGTTGCCGCGACTGTCGGGCATCACGTACGGGTTGGTGCCGTAGCTGATGGGGCCGATGGACCCCGAGCCGTAGTCGGCTCCGGGGCTGTCCGAGGGGCAGACGAAGAGCTGGGAGTTCTTCACATAGGGCACGACGCTGGCGGCCCATTTGTGCAGGGGCCAGTCGGCGACCTGGCCGTCCTTCTGATAGGTGCCGGGCAGGCGCTCGTCATAGTCCTGGGCGTACATGAGTACGCCGAGGGCAAGCTGCTTGACGTTGGAAAGACAACTGGTCTGCCGGGCCTTCTCGCGGGCCCGTGCGAAGACAGGGAACAGGATTGCCGCCAGGATGGCGATGATGGCGATCACGACCAGGAGCTCGATAAGAGTGAAGCCTCGACGCATGGTACTGCAGTCTCCTTTCGTCTTCCAACATACTATTGGTGCAGCATTAAGAGATCTTAATCCCCTTTTCGTTATATGACAGCGATTCTCCTGCTTTTGTTCGGCAGCCTTGTTATCGCCGGGCCCGGGCGCCGGGGTTTGGGTTGCAGAAACGAAAACGGGCGCGACCGATGGTGGTCGCGCCCGTTCTGTTTGTCGGTGGTCTTGAGTCGCCGGAGGGACTAGCCCGATACCCAGGCCAGGAACTCGTCGTAGCCCTCGTTGAACTGCT
>CAYRFY010000736.1:0-2738 GCA_964423635.1 uncultured Armatimonadia bacterium
ACGGGACAAGGGAGACGCTCCCGCCGAACGCGAGCCATCATTCCGCGCGCGACTGCGGCCCAATCTGGCTCCAGTACGTTCATGCATAATGTGAGTGGAAAGCCCGACCTACGCGGCTGTGAACGGCTTTTCGGCCGGACCTCTAGCGCCTCGTCGCCGTCACCTGCGCATCGGCCGCCGCGACGATTCGGGCGACCTCGGCTCTTTGCTCCCGGGACAGCGGACAGCGGTTCGGCGCTTCCTTGAGCAGGCGCCGGGCCTTGTCGCGGGCGTTCGTCAGCATATCCGTCGGGTCCATGCCCCAGGCCATCGGCACCCGGCGGTCCATGAGCTCCGGCACCCATAGCTCCTCTCGATTGAAGCGGGCGGTATGCTCAGTGGCCAGGAACTGCGCGCCGGTGGGTGCGACCCGGCAGATGAGGTCTTCCGCGATGCGCTCGTCGTCCACCGCGATCCCCTGCAGCAGTCGCTCCAGATGGCTCATCAGCTCCAGGTCGAGCATAAGCTGCACGGCGCTGCCCACGTCGGCAAAGGCCAGGGTCCCCAGCGAGCCGAAGCCACGCACTCCGCCGCAGATCGCCCACGTGGTGTCGATGGCCTTCTCCATCATCGACTGGGCGCCGGGAGTCTTGGCGGCCGTCGACGGGCCCCCAACCGAGCGGTACTCGCCACCGAAGATGTAGGCCCCCATCTGGGCGCAGGCATTGCGCAGGAGCTGCACATCCGGACCCGTCTGGGTGTGGATGCATGTCTTCATGTCGAAGGTCAGCGGACCGGCGCAATAGCCGGCCAGCCGATCGTCCAGGGCCAGCGTGATGGCATTGCAGCCCAGGATCTCGGCGGTGATGTGCACGATGGCGCCCGCCAGCGTGGCCGGGGTCGCGATGCCGGCTACAGGCATGGTGTTGATGGTAAACGGCCGGCCCAGTAGCTCCCGGGCCTTCATCCCGATCTGTATGTTCTCGTCGGTGATCATGAACGGCGAGTTATACCAGCATTTCGCCACAAACGCCGGATCGCGACGCGCCTGCTCCATGCCGCCGTCGCAAAGCGACTGTAGCTCGATGAAGTACGGAAGCATGGCAGCAGTGTACACCGACACGGTCCAGGGGCGAGAGCTATTGAGGATGATGGTCGCGAAGGCGTGCACATCACACGAGCCGGTGGGCACGTCCTGGGGGATGAAGGTGGGATGGGCGCGGTGGAGCCCGGGGTAGAAGACATCACACAGGCGGGACCAGTCTGCCAGGTCCTCCGTGGTCGCCCCGCGGAGCTTGTCGCTCTCCAGATCGCAGATGTACAGGGCCTGCCCGGAGGCGGCGTATTGCAGCGCGTCGTCAAGAACCTCAGCCGGGCGCCACGGTCCGGCCTGCCTCCGGGCCTCGTCGATGCGGGCCAGCACCTTCTCGCGCACGGCGAGCGGAAAGCCGATGTGGCCGCCGCTCACATCGCAGCCGAAGGCCGCCAGAGCCTCCCTGAACTCGGGGCCCCCTCCCGCCCTCACAGGGACCCGGGCCCACACGTGCAGGGCGGCCTCCCACAGCCGCGCAGCCTCGGCCTCGTCCAGCACCACCGGTGCGTGCGTGACAAGCTTCATCGCCGATGCCTCCGGGAGCCGCGGAGCGAGCCCGTCAGCGCATGCAGGCCACGCGTCCGCTTCCATCCTCGCTGAAATGGTTGCGGATGCAGTTGCAGCAGACGCCCTTGCGCGCGCACAGCTCGTACGAACAGGTGCACAAGTCAACGTTACGGGCCTGGTTCACCGTGCACGTCGTGGCGGCCTTCGCCGACAGCGAGATCGTCTCCGGATTCCGCTCGGCCCCGCGCATGCAGGCGGTCTTCGACCCCGACGAGGCATGGGCGCGCAGGCACTCGCAGCAGATGCCCCTGTTGGCGCAGTCCTCGCTGGTGCAGGGGCACATCTGGATATTGATCTCATAGTTGAAGCACTGCTCGCGGGTCGTCGCCATCAAGGTCTCCTCCGAGTGGGGGCTATTGCGTGCAGGGAACCGTTGTTCGCCGTGAGAGGTAATGCGACCTCCCCCCGCGCTTAAGCGCGGGGGCAAGCCGTGGCGACCGAGCAGGGCGTGAGCCGGCGCCGCGGGCATGGCCGCAATGGCGGAGGAGGAATCGCTCACCCCGGCGGCGCATTGCCCGCCCGGAGGTGCACCATGACCCTGTTTGACTGTAACGTCTGCTTCGGCTCCTTCTCTGTGCCACCCCTGCAGCGCGTGGAGACGGCCGAGGCTCTGGTGGCTGAGATGGGCCACTGCGGCATCCACCGCGCCCTGGTGCGGCATGCAGCCCAGATCGACGAATCGCCGGAGGTCGGCAACCCGCTACTGTGCCGGCTCGTGGCTCCCCATCCGGAGCTGATGGCCTCGTGGGCGATACTGCCCTTCGAGACCGGGGAGCTGGGCGACCTGCCCCAGTTTCTGCAGACCATGCGGCAGCACGACGTGCGCGCCCTGTGGGCCTATCCCTCGCGCCACCGGTACTTGCTCAATGCCACTACCTTCGGCGAGCTGTTCGAGGAGATGACGCGCCGCCGGATACCGCTGTTCTTGCCAAAACAGGAACAATCGGGCGGCCGGGCGGGCTGGGACCTGGCGGACGCGATCCTCGGCGACTTCCCCTCCCTGCGGCTCACCGTCGTCGGCCACGGGAGCTGGGGCGAGGACCGCTATTTCCGCCCCCTGATGCGCCGGTACGAGGGCTTCTGTGTGGACACCTCGCGC
>CAYRFY010000736.1:2748-3025 GCA_964423635.1 uncultured Armatimonadia bacterium
CTGGACGGCGGCATCGCCGCGGCCTGTGCCGCCCACGGCCCTGAGCGCCTGCTCTTCGGCACCGCCTACCCGTACACCGGCATGGGCGGGGCGATGCTCACCCTGCTGCATGCGGACATGCCCGATGAGTGGAAGGTGGCCGTCGCCGGCGGCAACCTGCAACGCCTTCTGGACGAGGTGAACCTGGCATGACAAGCTCACCGATTGCCCTGGAGTTCCGACAGACCGGCCGGTGTCAGCAATGCCCGGTGATCGACTGCCACGGCCACTATGGCCC
>CAYRFY010000736.1:3035-3802 GCA_964423635.1 uncultured Armatimonadia bacterium
TTCCCGAATGTCTCGCCCGAGGCGATGATCGGAACCATGGACCGCGCCGGCGTGCGCTTTGTCATCAGCTCCGGCCACATGGCGCTGGTGGACAGCGACCGTGGCAATCAGGAGATGGCCGACATCACCGCCCGCTACGGCGACCGCATCAAGGGCTGGTGGGCCGTGAACCCCAACTATCCCGAGCGCATCGCCCGAGACCTTGAGACCTTCGAGCAACAGAAGGGCTTCGTGGGCTTCAAGTTCCTCTCCGACTATCACCTCTACCCCATCACGGGTGAGGCCTATGCCCCGGTGCTTGAGTATGCCCGCTCCCACAACCTGCCCATCCTCATGCACACCTGGGGTGGATCGGCCTATGACTCGCCCAAACTCGTGGACGAGCTCGCGAGCAGGTACCCCGAGGTGACTCTGCTCATGGGCCACTCGGGCCACGGGCAGTGGGACGAGTCGATCCGTGTGGCCACGAGCCACGAGCGGGTGTATCTGGAGCTGACCGCCGCCTACGCCACCTGCGGCGCGATCGAGAAGATGGTGGCCGGCGGCTGCTCGGAGCGGATGCTGTTCGGCACCGACCTGCCCTGGTTCGACCCCCATTACGGGATTGGCTGCATCGTGTTTGCCCACATCTCAGACGATGACCGGCACAATATCCTGCACAAAAACGCAGAGAAACTACTGGCAAAACGGTAGGAAACCACGGGAAATGACGTGCAACCGCAGGAAACCACGGGACACCGCGGGAACAGCCAAAACGGCGGGAAACG
>CAYRFY010000737.1:0-3795 GCA_964423635.1 uncultured Armatimonadia bacterium
TCGACCCAACTGGTGCCCAACGGACGCTTTGCCCTGCACGCCCGGACGTTTCCGATGTGCTGATAGCCGCACCTGTCGCCCAGCACCCCTTCGACCGCCTTCAGCTCCAAGTCGGAGGCCGCAAGCTCGCCCGCCACATGGAGCGGATAGTCGTACTGGTGCTCTGCATCGCTGTCCACGGAGAAGAAGTCCACGGCCGCGTCGGCCACCACCGCCGACATTCTGCGCAAGAGCACTTTGCCATAGACGCTGTCACACTCGGCCTGCCCGGCCTTGACCAGTGAGTCGGCATGGAACCAGTTCAGCCTGCCCACCGCCTGCCTGGTGAAGCTGTCCGCCGGCCAACCGAAGTCGCTCTCACCGGCCGGGTATTGGCTCACACCGTCGATCACGACGGTATTATGACTGATGGTGTGGGAGGTCCATTGTGCCTTCTCGCTGGACTCATAGGCGCAGGAACCAAAGTCCGGCACCCACTGCTTGCCCTCGGCATACAGCACGATCGAGAGCTTGTCCGGATGGCCATGACCTCCGCCGTAGGGGCCGTAGGTCATGGTCAGGCAGGTAGCGTCCCGGGGCGGCAGGCCGTCTTGTGCCAGGCGGTCGCGCAGGACGATGAACCCTGAGCCGGGGTACAGCGAGCTGCCCTCCTGCAGCACGCCGCTTTGCGCGAACCCCGTGCCCGTCAGGGAGAAGGCCCCCTGGCCGGGAGTGGGCGCAGAGTACATCAGGGCCTCGATGCCCGGACCGGCGGCGGAGTCGGTGGTCACCGTCGAGCCGACCCCGATGCTCGCCGGCCGCACACCCAGAGCATGCCACTTGTCCACATCGGCGTCAACGCGCCATGCTCCCAGTCTGGGGGCGACCAGCTCGCGCTCCCCTCCGGTGGCGGGGCCGTCGAAAATCAGACGCCCACCCTGGCCGGTGTCGTAGCGGTCCGAGGTGGAGGCCCAGGCGAGCATCTTGTCCTTACCGGTGGCGCCGGTCCTGCTGTCGGAATCATAGAGGACAAAGTCCGCCGTGATGCTCATTCCCGCCGCGGGCTTTAGGCCTTCTCCCTGCTCCTGTTGGGTGGGCTGCAGCTCGGACAGGGGCAGGGCCAACTCCAGGCGGTACCCGCCGTCCACTCGCAGCACCAGATATGGCCCGCCGCAGGGCTTGTGGGCGATGGCCCCGAAGCGGTTGAAGCAGACCGCCGCCGGCGGGACGTCCGTTCCATCGCCCGAGGACAGGCCGTAGATCACGTCATAATAAGAACCCTCGGCCTGCCACTTGAGCCCTACCCACAGCAGGTCTCCGGCCCAGACCTGCTCGGGCTCCGGATGGCTGTTGCGCACCACATTGTCGCGTATGTCCGCGGCAAGGTACAGATATTCCCCGTCATAGCCGGCAAAGACGGAAGCGGAGGCATCGCCGTCGCCGGCCCAGAGCGTCCCGGGACTTTCGCGCTCCGACCCTTTACCGCCCAGCAGCAGCCAGGCGTACTTGGGATCCCGATAGCGCTCCCAGGCGGCCCGGTGGTAGGCGGCGGGCCTCAGCGGGCCGGCATTGCTGTCGCCCACATTTGCATAGGTCATGTCGCCGTAGATCGCGTAGAAAGGGGCATCGAGCATGGTGCGGATCGAGCGTGGCCCGTTGTCACCATCGCCGACGGCATAGTTCAGCGAAGGCTCCAGGTCCTCGTCGTTCCCGTCGGGGACCTGGAGGGCGTACAGATCGAGATTGCAGTGGGAGGCGGCCTCCAGGAATGGGTAGAGGGCAGAGAGGACAAAGCCGTGATAGCCCAAGGAGCGCTCCCAGAATAGCCCGTCATCGCGGACGTCGTGGCCCAGCAGATGCTTGAGGCCGTAGGGCCCGTCGATGGCGTACTCCACCATGTCGGGGTCTTCCAGTACCAGCCCGGTCAACCCGACACAGGAGATGAACCAGGCCTGGAAGTTGTAGCACTTGTAGTGCAGGTCACCGGGCCTGCCATCGGAGGTGTCATTGTAGTCCTTGACCCAGAAGCGCTGGGCGGCCAGGCGTAGTAGGTCGTCCCGAACGTGCCGGTGGCCGGCCTGGGAGTAGACGGCGGCGGCGGCGGTGAGATCGTAGGCCAGCAGCACCGGCTGGTACCAGACCGCCTCATACAGACCCGAGGCGGTGCCCACGATGCGCGTCCGCCCATTGCCGGCGATGGGGAGCGTGGGGTACAAGTCGGCATAGCCGACGATGGCATCGCGGACCCAGGCGGCGAACCGCGGCTCGCCGGTGAGCGCGTAGGCCAACGCCACTCTCTGCAGCGCCGGTACGTGCCTGCTATGCTCGTCGCTGGCTTCCTGCGGGATCGGGAGCGGGGTCTTGATGCTCGCCTCCGCCTGCTGCCGGAGGCTTTCGAGGGCACTTGCGGCCGCGGCGTCCCCGGCGGCCCTGCGGCGGGCCCGGGCGATCTGCTGGGCCGAGTACAGCAGGTACGGATGACGATCGGGCACGGCGGGCCCCTCCCCGGTCGTGGGGACCGAGGCCTCGGCCCGGACCGCGAGCAGCGCCGGCCGCCGCCCGTCGGGATCGTTGATCCGGATGGCGCAATGTCTGCCGGACGATGGCTGCAACACAGCACTACCGCCCTCCGCCGACAGACCCCTCGCCGCCTTCGCCATGCCCGGCTCGGCCGTATCCGGCCCTTGCTGGCTGCGTAGCAGGTCCACCGTGCCGGCCCTGGCATCCGGGGCGAGGCGCCAGCTCACCCGCACGGAACCGTCGATGCGGAGCGTCGCCTCCGCCGCCACCGGCGGCGCCGGTGCAGGCAGGTCTCCCGTCACCAGATTCAGGGGTTCCGAAGCCCTGCCGGTGGCGTCGCCGACCCCGGCTGCGACCACGAAGCTGTAGCTCGCGTTGGACCGGACATCACGATAGAGCAACTCCCCGTTATCGCTGGTGCCGATGAGATCACTCCGAGCGATGCGCGGTGGCCTGTCGCGTGCCGCATAGACCCGATAGCAAAGCAGGCCCTGATACCCGGTGGGCACGAGCCAATTCAGCCGGATCGCGCCGGTAGGAAGCACTTTGCCCTCGAGGCCGGTGGGAGCGGGGAGGCGCTCGGGGTCCAGGGGAGTGATGTCGATATCGCGGTACCGGTAGTGGTAGTTGTAGTAGTGGAGGAAGCCCACACGCCCCCGGGCCGGTGGCTTGCCGTAGGGCGTAGCGGAGGTGCGGTTGAGCTGTCCGTCCACAAAGAGCTGGACCCGCCCGGGCAGGACGACGAGACGTATCCGCCGCTCCTGCCCCGGTTGTCCCGCCTCGAGGAAGACCGAGTTGCGATTCGCGGGGTCCGCGGGGTCGATGGCCCAGACCAGGATCGCCCGGCTGCGGTCGCCGCCGGCCGGCAGATCGGTCATGGAAAAGCTCAGCACGAAATCCCGGTACGAGGCGGCGCTGAGCAGGTAATGGTCTCCCGTGGACCCGCCGCCGTCCGAGGCCGTGACCGTACCGTCCTCGGCCAGCGAGTACACCTCGGGCACACTCTCAAACACAACCGGTTCGGCCCGGCCCAGGGCACATAGACTCACGGCCAGCACGGCCAGGGCGCAGCTCATAGGATGCCTCCGAGGCAAATGCAACGTCGCCCAGCATTTCCACCGCCCGCCGGTATAGACCTGCCGGGACGCGGAAGGCGAACGGGGAACGGCCGCCTCACCCCCCTGCCCCCCTCTCCCTTACGCCCGCAAACACCGCGGGCGACGGGAGGAGGGGGGAACGACGACGGCAACGGCCGCCTCACCCCCCTGCCCCCCTCTCCCTTACGCCCGCAAACAC
>CAYRFY010000738.1:0-3758 GCA_964423635.1 uncultured Armatimonadia bacterium
TGCATAATGTGAGTGGAAAGCCCGACCTACGCGGTTGTCGAACGGCGGGGTCGCACCCCCGGAACCTGCTGCAAGCGTCAGGAAGTGCGCCCATGCAGGCGACTAGCGCCGCGCCGCGTCCAGGGCCGCGCCGAGGCGGTCCGCGAT
This sequence comes from uncultured Armatimonadia bacterium, assembly GCA_964423635.1. Lineage (GTDB taxonomy): Bacteria > Armatimonadota > Zipacnadia > Zipacnadales > JABUFB01 > CAYRFY01. The sequence continues at coordinate 148 of CAYRFY010000738.1, forward strand.
CTGCCTGGCCTCGCGCAGGAACGCCACCTCATTCCCCACTTCATAGCCGGAGCGGCTCTGCGACAGTTCGAGATTCACCCACTTGTCGTAGCTGGAGTGGGCGATGATGCCGATGAGCCGGTCCCAGTCCACGGTGCCCATGAAGGGCAGCATGTGCTGGTCGCCGGTGCCGTCGTTGTCGTGCAGGTGGATGGCGATGAGACGATCGGCGTGGGTCTCCAGGTTGCCCAGGCCGTTGCCGCCCATGTTGCCGTGTCCGCAGTCATAGCACAGGCCGACGAAGTCGGGGGCGTAGTCGGCGAAGACCTGCTTCAGCGGCACCCAGCTTCCGTCGCTGCCGCCGTTCTCCAGCGCGATGCGTACGCCGGTGGCCCGGGTCGACTGCTGCAGGGCGTCCAGCGAGCGGCGCACGCGGTCCCAGTATTCCCGGGCCTGTTCGCGGTCATCCGGCACTCCCGGAATGTGCAGCACGGCCACGTCGCAACCGATTGCGGCGGCCATCTCCAGGCGGTTGACGACGAGCTCGACGCCGGCGAGGCGCTCGTATTCCCGGGCGGAGGCCCAGGCCTTCTCGCTCCCCGCGGAGGCGTGGATGTCGGTAGCCTGAAGGCCCAACTCTGTGAGCCATTGCTGTATCTGGCTGATTTCGGATGCGGAGTAGATGAAGTCGGTGCACCAGTGGTGGCACCAGTGGACATGGGTGAACCCGGCTTCGGCGATGCCCTGCAGGTAGGGGTAGGGACAGCCTGTGTCTTTCTGATAGTCGGTCGCTATGGAGATCATGGGCGCTTAGTTGTTCGGCACGGGGCGAAGCACCTCCCCGCGGTGTGTGGGAAGGAGATCCGGCGCGGCCCCGTGGTGCCGCCTGGCCGCCGGCGCTCAGCGCACGACCTCGACTTCACACGCCACGTTGGCCCGCCAGGTGAGCTTGCCCTCGGCGTCCAGCGTGGCCTGAACGAAGGTGGTGTAGGTGAACTCCTGGCCGAGTTCCAGCCTGACAGTGGGCTCATCGGCCAGCTTGACTACGGTCCGGCCGTCCTCTTTCGCGATGCTTTCGATCTCGTAAGCGCCGTCGGCCAGGCTCGTCATCAGTAGGTACTGCCCGGCGGCAAGGTCGCCCTCCGGCAGGTCCGGGCAGTCGACGTCGATGCTGAACTGCTCCTGGTCGATGGCGAGCACCTTGCCGTGCAGCCGGGGGCGGGCTGTGATACGGAGGCCGCCGGCGGAGAGCTCGGAGCCGTTCATCAGCGTCACAGTGGTGCCGGTCGATGACCGGCCGACGAAGGCCTGCTCCCCCCGGAACTGCAGGCGGTCGCCGCAGACGGTGAGCGCGTCCGCGCCGGCCGCATCGCCAACTACCAGCAGGTCGGTGAAGTCCGGCCCGGTAACCTCCACAGCGCGTGCCGCGTCGCTTCCACCGGCCACGGCAACGGAGCGCACCGTCAACGGCTGCTCCGCGGGCTCATCGAAAGACTGCAGCACGGAGAGAAACACGTTCGCCGGCCCCGGCCGGCGCGCTACCAGCAGATGGAGGTCCCGCTTCTCCCAGGGGTCGCGGCGGTTGCGTTGCCCGGGCGCGGTCAGGTGCAGAAGCTGCGTCCCGACGGGGGTGAGATGGTCGATGTGCACGCCCTTGCCCTGCTCCGACCAGGCGGCTTTGACCACGTCGCCTGCGGCCGCCGCGGTGTGTGCCGAGCGCAGCCACTTGCCTCCCTCCGCCGCCGGCTCGCAGACGGGTCCCTCGAAGGGTGCCCAGTCGGCGACTTGGGTAGTGAAGTCCTGCCCCGCGCCGTGGATGACGAAGTCCTGCTGCGAGCCTCCCTCGGCTCGGACGACGTCCACCAGATAGCGTCTGCCGATGCCGTGGTCCACCAAAGACAGGCTGCGCTCGTAGCGCGTGGCCGGCGGCGCGGCCCTCTCGCCGCGGGCGACGGCGGTCTGGCACAGGCCGCCGTGCATGAAGGCCAGAAGCTCGCCGGACTCGCGAACCTGGGCCTTGCCGTCGAACATCACCACATTGTGGCAGAGCGTGGAGCGGTTCCAGGGGCTGATCTCGTGGCGTGCGCCCAGGTACCCCTGGTCGCTGATGAGCTCGGCGCCCCGGTCGTAGTACAGGAAGTTGAGCTTGTCCGGGTGGCCGTGTCCGGAGCCGTAGACACCGTACTTGAGGTACACCGCGGCGGCGTCGGGGCCGGGACCGGTGCGGAGAATGGCCCAACCCACCCCCGGCCTGACGAGGCTGCGCGCCGCCGGGTCCAGCGGCTCCACCTGCGAGAGGTCCGCCGCCGGATCCCGCCGGAACAGCGCGTACTCGTCCCCGGTCTGCCCGAACTTGCCGTCGTAGACGGGCGCAAGTAGCCTGCGACTGCGCTCGGTGGGGTACCAGTGGTAGTTGGTCTCGGCATGACGCCTGGCGTAGGCAGCGCCGAAGGCCGAGTCGCTGATGGGCGGGCCGGTGCGCTGTGGCGTCAGGACGGTGAGAGGCGCCACGTAGATCTTCGCAAGCAGCGGGTCGGAGAGCAGGTCGAGATTGTCGTAGCGGTCGGCGCCGTCGTACGTGGGTGGATCGGAGTAGCCCTGGAGGATCTCCGGGCAGGCGTACAGCGGCCCCAGAGCCATGCTCTCGTACGAGAAGGACCCGTCCTCCCAGTGACCGTCGCGGAAGAAGTACCTCTTGATGAAGGCGCGGAAGCCGTCGGCATGGTCCACGGCCCACTTCACCGTGTCGTGATCGCCCAGGATCGCGCCCAGCATGGCCCCGCAGGACATGGCGTAGGGGCCGTCGTTGATGCAGCAGCCTTTGGGCGAGGTACTCGTCAGAAGCAGCGCGCACTCCCGGAAGGCACCGTTTTCGATGAGCGCCCTATCCTGCTCGGTGAGGACCCCGCTGTCGTAGATGAGGTCATAGCATAGGGCCAGTTGCAGGAAGGTCTGCTCGTCGTGAAGCTTCCAGCCCGAGAGCTTGCCGGACTGCAGGTTCCCGTAGTCGCGATAGACGCGGTTCCAGTCATGGGGCAGGTAACCGGGATAGACCTCGGCGATGCGGCGCAGGATAGGCACGGCCTTCTCCGCGTAGGCGCGCTCGCCGGTGAGGGCATAGACCTTCCCCAGCGCGCCCACGCTGCCCAGGCGGCCGATGCGGCGGTAGCGGAGTTGAGCGCTGATGGGGTACTTCTCGCCCTCGGCGTCCTGGTAGTAGCTGATTGCCACCTTCTGCCCGACCGGGTTGACGTGGGTATCGCTCTTGTCCTCCGGGTACGCCGGATCGGGGAGCACCAGACCGCAGCGGGTGCATTCCAGGCGGTCCGGGGACAAGAACTTCCAGGCGTAGTCCCAGTTGGCGCCGCACTTGGGGCAGTCCATGACCCGCATCGGCGTCTCGGCGGGGATCCACAAGGCAAGCTGGTCCTCGGGGAGCTCCATCCAGAACTTCGCCTGCTCGCGCAAGGACTGCAGCAGGTCGCGGGCCCACTGATGGCGCCGGAGGTTTTCTCTGGCGCGGGCGACGTCTCCGGCCTTGTACAGCCCACAGGGGTGTTGCACGTTCGCCGGTGGCAGCACCTTGCGCTCGATCATCTCGAAATCCCCCGCGATGACGCGCAGGTCGTCAT
>CAYRFY010000739.1:0-3752 GCA_964423635.1 uncultured Armatimonadia bacterium
TCAGCATGATCCCGCCTGCCTGAGCCATTGCCTCCAGCATGAGCACACCCGGCATCATCGGGTTGTCCGGCCAGTGACCGGTGAACTGTGGCTCATTGGCCGTGACGTTCTTGATGGCCTTGATCCGGCGACCGGGCTCGATCTCCAGCACCCGATCCACCAGCAGAAACGGGTAGCGGTGGGGCAGCGTCTGTAGAATCTTGATGATGTCCAGCATCTGGTTATCCATGGGTCGTCCTCCCTGGGTCTCCCTTCCCCTTGGGGCAAAAAGGCAGCGGCAACGGGCCACCAAGAGCAAGCTGGCCTGCTGCCGCCCGGGTCGCGCTCCCTGTCAGGTCGATGGCCGGAGCATTATAGACCATCGCAGGCCGGAGCGGCAAGCGCGCCCGCCGGGGACGACGCCGGCCGCAAGAGCGGGGATAAGCCGCTTCGGGGAAGCACAGCGAGTTCCTATGGGTGCAGCCGCTTGGCCCGGCCGGCACGGCTCATGTCATTCTGAGCGTCAATCTCGCGCAGCGAGATAACGAACAGTATCCTTGGATACCAGAGGATTCTCCGAGCTGATCCCTCTGGGATCGGACGCTCTCAGAATGACATTCCCCTGCGAATGTGGACTTTTCGGCCGCACCTCCAGAGCAATGGCAACGGAGACGACCACGGTTGCCCCACCACAAAACGCGGCCGGGAATGCCCCGGGAGGAGTGGAACGGGAAGCGTCTTGCTCTGCCCGCGGCAGGAGAGGCCGACGGCGGCGGCGAAGCCCTATCCTCGCTGCCCTACCACGCACACCAGGAGCGACACGATGCCCCCCTGTTGCCCCCGCCTCCGCGTTCTGACCGTTCTCCTGTGTCTGTCCGGCGGCCTCGCCCCGGTGGCGGGCCAGGTGGCGGTCTACAAGGACCCCACCGCCCCGCTGGAAGCCAGGGTCTCCGACCTGCTGGACAGACTCACACTCACCGAGAAGCTGGAGCTGCTGGGCGGCACGGGCTTCGGGACCAAGCCCATCGAGCGCCTGGGGCTCCCGGCGATGGGCATGTGTGACGGCCCGGTGGGAGTCCGCGGCGGCGGTGAGGGCACCCATGGACCGGCCACGGTATTCCCCTCCGGTATCGCCATGGCCGCCACCTGGGACCCGGAGCTAGTGGAGCGCATCGGTACCGGGATCGGCCGGGAGCTGCTGAACAAGGGCGTGGGTTCCCACATGATACTGGGGCCCTGCGTCAATATCCACCGCACCCCGCTGGGGGGACGAAATGCCGAGAGCTTCAGCGAAGACCCCTATCTGGCGTCGCGGATGACGGTGGCCTACATCAGGGGCGTACAGGGCACCGGGGCGGCCGCCTGCGTCAAGCACTATGCCTGCAACAACCAGGAACTGCAGCGGGGCAGCATCAACGTGCGGGTGGACGAGCGGGCCCTGCGCGAGATCTACCTCCCCGCCTTCCGCGCCGCGGTGCAGGAGGCCGGGGTCTGGGGCGTGATGAACGCCTACAACAAGGTGAACGGGCCGCACTGCTCGGCCAATGACTATCTGCTCAATCAGGTGCTCAGGACCGACTGGGGGTTCGACGGCTGCGTCATGACCGACTGGGGAGGGGCGCACAACACCATCGGAGTGGCCAACGGCGGCACCGACCTGGAGATGCCCACGGGGGCGTTCATGAACCCCACCCGGCTCGAGCCTCTGATCGCCGACGGCATCGTCACCCGGCAGACGATCGACGACAAAGTGAGGCGGATTCTGCGAACGATCATCCGCGTCGGCCTCCTGGACAAGCCCCATACCCCCGATAGCAGCGTGGTAGGCTGCCGGGAGCATCGCGACCTGGTGCGCGAGGCCGGCGCCGCGGCCATCGTCCTGCTCAAGAACGAAGACGGTGTGCTGCCGCTGGACCCGGCGAAGCTGAGCTCCGTGGCCGTCATCGGCCCCAACGCCGCTCAGAACCGGACTTCCATGGGCGGGAGCGGCTACGTGCAGCCCGTGGAGAACGTCCATGCTCTGGACGCCCTCCGCGCCCGGCTCGGCGAAACAGTGCGAATCAACTACGCCCGGGGCGCCGCCCTGGGCGACGAGGCCCTGGCGGCCATCCCCACGGAGTTTCTCCGGCCCCAAACCGGGGAGGGCACCGGCCTGACTGTCCGCTTCACCTCCGGCCGGGAGCTGGAGGGCGAGCCGCTCCTCACCCGCACCGACGCCACGGTGGACTTCCGCTGGGGCGCTGGGGCGCCGGATGAGAGGGTGCCCTCGGACAACTTCTCCGCCCGCTGGACCGGCAAACTCGTGCCGGCGGTGAGCGGGGAGTACACCCTCGGCCTCACCAGCGACGACGGCTCCCGGCTCTTCGTGGACGGCCGGCCTCTCATCGACCTTTGGCGCGACCACGCCATGGAGACGGCCACGGCCAGGATCGCGCTGGAGGCCGGGCGCGAGGTCGACCTGCGCGTAGAGATGTACGAGAACACCGGCGAGGCGGGCATCGTGCTGGGCTGGCGGGTGCCGGGCGCCACGGCGGACAACGACCCGCTGATCCTGGAGGCAACTGCGGCCGCGCGGCAATCGGATGTGGCCATCCTGTTCCTCGGTGTCTCCAGCCAACTGGAGAGCGAGGGCCGGGACCGGGAGGACTTGGAGCTCCCCGGCCTGCAAAACGCACTGGTCGAGGCGGTTGTCGCCGCCAACCCGAGAACGATCGTCGTGCTCACCGGCGGCAGCCCGCTGATGATCGGAGGATGGCTGGACAGGGTGCCCGCCGTCCTCTCGGCCTGGTACCTGGGGGAGCTGGGCGGTCAGAGCACCGCCGACGTGCTCTTCGGTGACGTGAACCCCTCCGGCAAGCTCCCCGACACCCTGGCCGCCCGCCGCGAGGACTATCCGGACTATGGCAACTATCCCGGCGCCGGCGGGAACGTGGATTACGCCGAGAGTATCTACGTAGGCTACCGGCACTTCGACAAGCACCAGATCGAGCCCCTCTTCCCCTTCGGCCACGGGCTTTCGTACACCACCTTCGAATACTCCGACCTGTCCATCTCGCCCGCGAGGTTCGCGCCCGACGGGCAGGTTACCGTGGGCCTGACGGTGCGCAATACCGGAACCCGCGCCGGTGAGGAGGTCGTCCAGCTCTATATTCACGATACCGAGCCGAGGATCGACAAGCCGGTGCGCGAGCTCAGAGGTTTTTCCAAGCTGGCGCTGCGGCCGGGAGAGAGCAAGACGGTCACGATGACGCTTGACCCCGAGGACCTGGCGTACTGCGACGTGGAGGGCAAAAGCTGGCGTGCCGATGCGGGCCGATACGAGCTGCAGGTGGGAGCTTCCTCGCGCGACATCCGTCTCCGCGGAGAGCTGGAACTGACGTCTGCTTGGACCCGCTCGGTACCGGGCATGGGGAGCTGGGTTGACGAGACGCCCAACCTGGGCAAGAACCTCGCGCTGGGCGGCGCCGTGCAGGCCTCTTCGGTGGAAAGAGAGGACACCGCGCCACAGTTCGCCACCGACGACGACATGGGGACACGGTGGTCCTCGGGCTTCTCCGATCCCCAGTGGATCCGCGTCGATCTGGGCAAGGTGCAGAGGGTCAACCGGGTGGGGCTGCGCTGGGAGGCGGCGTACGGTGTGGCCTATAGCATCGAGGTATCCGTAGATGGGGCAAAGTGGCGGCAGGTGCAGAGCACGAGATCGGGCCAGGGCGGGGACGAATTGGTCTCCTTTGAGCCCACCGACGCCCGCTTCGTGCGCCTGACGGGCACGC
>CAYRFY010000740.1:0-3735 GCA_964423635.1 uncultured Armatimonadia bacterium
CCAACCCCCACCCCCCAATCCCATATGCGCTAGGATTGGATAGTGACAGGGCGGCGATGTGTCAGTATGCTGTAGGCATGGAAACCTCCACTATCATCGCAGACAACTGGCAGTACGTAGTGGACATGATGCCGAGCGACTTCGAACGTAGCGCATACGATCAGGCCGCAATAATTCGGAGAAGGGAGATAAGAACGTCTTCGGATCTTCTTCGTTTGATATTTTTGTACTGTCTGTGTGACTTGCCCATCGACCAGGTGGCGCTGCGGTTACAGGAGCTGGGTATCGGCCACCTGACGGGCGAGAGCGTCCTACAAAGGCTGCGCCAATCGGCAGACTGGCTGGGCTACCTTATCATGCGCTTCCTTCAGGAGCGGGGCCTGGACCAAGGCACTCCCGGCCTCCACGTGCGGGTGGTGGACGCCAGCACCATCAGCGCGCCGGGAAGCACGGGCACCGATTGGCGCCTGCACATGGGCGTGGACTTGGAGACATCACGCATTACCAGCGTCGAGCTTACCGGGCCCGAGGGCGGTGAGACCCTGGTGCGCCATGAGGCAGAGCCGGGCCTGGTGTTCCTTGTGGACCGCGGGTATTCCCACCGCAGGGGCGTAGCCACCGTCATGGACAAGGGCGCGGATGTCGTGGTGCGCCTGAACTGGCAGAACTTTCCCCTGAAAGACCTCGATGGTAATCCGCTGGACCCTGTGACATGTGCTGAGGGGCTCAAGCCCAAAGAGATAGGTGACTTCGACGTCCAGTTCCTCCATTGTCGGCGCGTGTACCACGCACGTCTTGTCGTAGCGCCTATCCCCGACGAAGCTACAGAGGAAGCGGAGAAGAAAGCCACCAAGGCAGCCAGCAAGAAGCACCATCGTGTTAGCCCCAAGACCCTGCGTGCGGCTCACTTCACTTTCGTGCTGACCACTCTGGACAAAGACACCATCTCTGCCCAGGAGGTAATGGCGCTGTACCGGATGCGTTGGCAGATCGAGTTGGCCTTCAAGCGCCTGAAGAGCATCCTGAAGCTCGACCGCCTGCGGGCCACGAACGTCCAGACGGCAAAGGCTTACCTGCTTGGCAAGATCCTGGCCGCACTGGTCGTCGACGAAATCGAGCATATAGGGTTGTCTTTTTTTCCCTCAGGACGAGGATGGCTCCGCTCTGCCGATCTCGCCGTGGTGCCTGATGGAGTTGGTGGCTGACATTCTTGCCGTCAGTGTCCGCGGCGTCATCTCACTGGACAGGGTAGTCAGAGGGATCGCCAGCCTGGCCAAGTACCTGCGCGACGCGACGCGCAGACGTAGGCCACAGAACCCGCGCGCCTGCCCGCTGTTCCGTACCCATACCGCCACCGGGCCACCGATCGGAACCTAGCCAATGCGCTCTGCCTATAGCACACCCAAAGGCCCTGCGCCAACGTAGTTCGCATCATCGCACCAGTACCTGTCCGCACGCCGACGGGCCGCGCCGTGCTGCTGGCCCGCCAAAGCCTGCGCCCAAACACCACTGACCATAGACGCCACTAAGCCACAGTAGCCTCTATTACAGCCAACTGTATGGCAACACGGCGTCGGGCAGGCACTAGGCAAACGGGCGCCCTCCCCGTCAGAGGGCCAACAGCACGCAACCCGGCCAGACGCCCAACCCTCCGGTGGTCAGCACTCACACCACCGGAAAACGAAACCTAGCGCATATGCCCCCCCGGCCCCCCTCTCCCTTACTCCGCCAAACGGCCGGCGGAGACGGGAGGAGGGGGGAGAAAGGCAGTACTTCGACCGTTCCGGACGTGCGAATGGCGAAATGTGGCCCCAGTGCGTTCATGCATAATGTGAGTGGAAAGCCCGATCCCGCAGGGCGGGACGGTGGCCAAAGGCAGAACCGGTGCCACGGCCGGGCGGCCTATTGACCTGACGCGGCGACATTGAGCTATCCGCTGCGCTGCTTGATCTCCAGGAGCTTCTTCATCACATCGTGCAGGCCGTCCTGGTGGCCCCTGACACCGAAGCTGTCGTGTAGGCGCTTGTAGAGCGCATAGAGCTCGGAATAGACGGCGTGCGCCTGCGGGTTGGGCCTGTAGGAAGTGTCGCGGACCCCGGCCATGGCCGCCTGGGCCTCGGCGGTGGTGTCGTAGCCTCCGGCGGCGGCCCCGGCCACGACGGCGCCGAAGATCGCCGAGCCCAGGGCACAGGTCTGCCCGGACCGGGCCACCTCGATCCCCTGGCCCGTGACGTCGGCGTAGATCTGCATGACCATCGGGTTCTTCTCGGCGATGCCGCCGCAGGCCACGATGCGGTCTATGGGCACACCGTACTCCTTGATGCGGTTGTGGATGGTCAGCGCCCCGAAGGCCGTGGCCTCGATGAGAGCGCGGTAGATCTCGGCCCGGGTGGTGTGGAGCGTCTGGCCCAATAGGAGCCCCGTCAGCCTGGCGTCCACCAGAACCGTGCGGTTCCCGTTGTTCCAGTCCAGCGCCAGCAGGCCGCTTTCGCCCGGCCCAAGCCCGGCGGCCTGCTCGGTGAGCCTGGCGTGCAGGCCGCCGCCCTCGCAGACCTCGCTGACGAACCAGTTGAAGATATCCCCCACCGCGGACTGGCCGGCCTCGATGCCCAGATAGCCAGGGAGCACCGAGCCGTCCACGATGCCGCAGACGCCCGGGATCTCCGCGGCCCGACCGTCCTTGGCCGCCACGGTGATGTCACACGTCGAGGTCCCCATGATCTTGACCAGCGTGCCGATCGCCACCCCGGAGCCCACCGCGCCGAAGTGGGCATCGAAGGCGCCTACGGCGATGGGGATGCCCTCGGGGAGGCCCAGCTTGCCGGCCCACTCGGCGCACAGGACGCCGGCGCACACATCCGCCGGGTAGGCCGTGGAGAATAGACGGCCGCGCAGCTCGCCCATCCGGCTATCCAGCATGGCCAGGAACTCGGCATCCGGCAGGCCGCCCCATTCCTCGCAGTACATGGCCTTGTGCCCCGCGGCGCAGACGCTGCGCTTGATCCTGTCCGGTCGGGTATCTCCGGCCAGCATCGCGGTCACATAGTCGCAGCACTCCACCCAGCTATGGGCGGCGGCAAAGACCTTTGGGTCGACGTTGAGGCAGTGCCAGATCTTGGAGAAGAACCACTCCGAGGAGTAGGTGCCACCGGATTTGGCCAGATACTGCGGGCGGTGCTCGGCGGCCAGGACCGTGATCTTCTCCGCCTCCTCCATGGACGAATGGTCCTTCCACAGCCATGCCAGGGCATTGGGGTTGCCCTCGAACTGGGGGGCGAAGGCCAGAGGCACTCCGGCCTGGTCCACGGGCAGAGGGGTCGAGCCGGTGGTGTCGACTCCCAGGCCGATGACGGCCTGCGGCGAGAAGCCCGGGGTGTCCGCCGCCATCTTCAGCGCCTCGGCCACACACCGGACGAGGCTGTCCGCGTAGTCGGCGGGGTGCTGGCGGGCCACGTGGGGATTGCGGGGGTCGGTGATGATGCCCTGCTCGCCCCGCCGATAGTCCGAGACGGCGGTGGCAATCTCTTCACCCGTGCGGACGTCCACGATGACCGCGCGGGCGGAGTTTGTCCCGAAGTCCAGCCCGATCGTGTAGCGGGTGTCTGCCACGGTGGCTCACTCCCTCGCAATGGGGTGCACGGCAACGGTCCCGCAGGGCGGGAGCGTCCTCGCCCTCCGGCCCCCCTCTCCCTTACTCGCCCAAACGGCGGGCGAGACGGGAGGAGGGGGAGTACG
>CAYRFY010000741.1:0-3732 GCA_964423635.1 uncultured Armatimonadia bacterium
CAGATGGCGCGCGAACTGATCGCCCACGACGACGACGAACGGCATGCGGGCGAGACGCCGGCGATCCCGGGACGGCACACGGCCGACGCCCCGCTACTTCCCCATCAGCTCCAGCAGATACGCGCAGCCGTCCTTCGCGGCCTGCACCGGATCGCCTGTCCGCCCCTCGTACTCGAAGGACAGGAACCCCTCGTAGCCGATCTCCTTGAGCCGTCCGATGATCGCCGGATAGTCCAACACGCCGGTGCCCACCGTGCAGCCGGTGTACTTGCGCCCCGCCCGCGAGGTGAGGCCGAAGTCGGCGTCGGCAGGCAGCGCCTCCCAGTCCTTGGCGTGGGCGTGCACCATCTTGTGCTCCACCGCGCGCAGGAACTCCACCGGGTCCTCGTCACCCATGACCATGTTGCCCGAATCATAGGTGATCATCAGCTCCCCGCCCGCCAGGCGGCAGCACTCCAGACATTCGTCCGAGGTCTGGTACGGCGCTACAGGGCTTCCGAAGTCCTCGATGGACAGAGTGACACCGGCCTGTTTGGCATGGGCGATCACCTCGGCCAGGCCGGTGGCCACGTTCTCTAGGCCCTCGGCCTTGTCCTGATCCGGCGCACAGCCGCCGGTGGTCACCAGGACCGTCTCGGTGCCCAGCGTCACCGCGTCATCGATGACCCTGCGGATGGCGTCGATGGACTTGGCCCGTTCGGCCGGGTCGTTCATCGTCAGGCTCGCCCCGCCGATGTTGCAGGAGGTACAAAGGCCGGCGTCGTCCAGCATCTTGCGCACCTGCTCCATGGTGTAGCCCGCCACGTGGCCGGCGGTGATATCCACCCCCTCGGCCCCGCACTGTTTGATGAGCGCGAAGGCCTCCGGGACGGTGAGCGTCTTGTCCGCCAGGGCGCGCCCCAGCGAGTAGATCATGAATCCCAGTTTCATCTTCACATCTATCCCTTCGACAGCTCCAGCACGCGCTGGGCGTTTTCACTGATCTTGGAGAAAGCGTCCACGTACAGCTTCATCAGCTCCATCGTATTGGGCGGATAGACGGCGGACAGGTACGAGTGGGCGGCGATGAACTCGTTGGTCTTCGGATAGTCCGCACCGTCATAGTGCACGTCGCCGCGGCCGAAGGGGCAGGTCCACGGGCACCCCTTGCCGTAGCCCACGCGGTTCTTGAACACGTCCTGTCCGGGCACCGGCATGTTCTGCCACTGCCCCATCCCCACGCCCTCGGCCGCCAGCGCCTTCTGAACCGCGACCTTCCACTCCTGCGGCGTGCAGTCCAGGCCGACCTCCTCGGGCTTGAACTCCACCACGTAGCTGAAGTAGCACGGGTTGGCGTAGTCGGGGGTGAAGGGGCCCTTCATGCCCGGAATCTGCTCCAGTTGCTCCGTCAGGTAGTTCGCGAACTGCCGCCGTCTGGCGTTGTTCTCGTCCAGATGCTGAAGCTGGCTGAGGATGAAGGCGTTCACGAACTCGTGGGGCCGATACATCCAGCCCAGTCCGTAGGCGTTGTACTCCCGCGGCCGGTCCGGCAGGACGACCTCGCCGAACTCCCGCAGCCTCCCGGCGCGGGCGGTGAAGTCGGCGTTGTCCGAGGTCCAAAGGCCCCCCTCGCCGCCGGAGAGGTTCTTGGACCGATTGCAGCTAAAGCAACCGATGTCCCCCAGCGATCCGGTCTTCTTGCCCCTGTACTCCGCGCCGTGGGCCTGGCAGGCGTCCTCGATCACGATCAGGCCGTGCTTCTTGGCAATCGCATTGACCGGGTCCATGTCGGCCACCATGCCGTGGATGTGCACCGGCAGGATCGCCCTGGTGTGCTCGGTGATCCGCTCCTCGATCAGGGCCGGATCGATGGTGAATGTCTTCGGGTCGATGTCCACGAAGATCGGTATCGCATTGTGATGCAGGATCGACGCCGCCGTGGACCAGTAGGTGAAGGCACTGGTGATCACCTCGTCCCCCGGCCCGATACCGGCTCCGGCGACCCCCATGTGGATAGCCGCGGTCCCACTATTGGTGACCAAGGCGTACTTGGTGCCCACGTACGCCGCCCACTTCTCCTGCAACTCCAGAGCCTTGGGCGCCGATGTACCGTGCAGGTGGCCGCTGTCGAAGACGGCCAAGACGGCGTCCTTGTCGGCCTGAGTGATTGGCGGCCAGCTCTTCACCATGCCCTCCGGCACGACCCGGACTCCGCCGTCAATTGCCAGCGTTGTTGCCATGTGACTTGTCCTCCGATATGGCGGCACAGCAACTGGGCCGCCCGCGGGATTGCGTCGTAGCGCACCCGGCTATTCCCTGCCACGCCGTGGAACTCCTCCCGCCCGCCGAACTCCTCCCACCCGCCGCCCCACTCACCCGCGTCCCGTGTGTCTCCCGGTCTCGCGCCGGCCCCGTCTCGCCGCCGCACCCCGTCCGGGTGCCAGGCAGGTCTCGGCGGCCCACGTGGTCAACTACTGCCTGTCTGATACTTCCGGAGGTACTATTACGATGAGTCGCTTGTTGCTGACGACCGCACTCATGCTGATGCCACTTTGCACCCTCGCCCAGGACGCGCCGGCGCCGCCCACGGTGCCCAATGGCGGATTCGAGCAGGTCGGCGAGGACGGAGCCCCGCTGGAATGGAAGGCCACGGGGCCGGCCAACTGGGAGCTTAGCCCGGACGCGGCCCGCAGCGGGGAGCGCGGGCTGATGCTCAAACCCTCGGAGAGCCAGCAGTGGCTGCGGCAGGAGCTCCCGGGCTTCCCCACCCGGACCTACACCGTCTCCGGCTGGTTCAAGGGCCTCGGGCTCAAGCGCGGACCGGCCAAGGAAGCCCACGCCAGACTCTACGTGCACGTGCTGTACGTGGATCGCCCCTACGCCGATGGCAGCCAGTTCTACTGCGACATTCCCGACGGCACCTACGACTGGCGTCGGTTCGCGGTGCAGATCGTGCCCAATCTGAGCTGGCCCGTGGCCGCTTTCTGGGTCACGGTCACCGGTCAGTTCGCCGAGGGCCAATTGCTGTGTGACGACATCTCCGTGGAGCCTGCCGCCCCGGGCTCAGGCGCCTGCGCGCTGGATTGGGACAACGCCATGAATGCCAAAGTGATCACCGATATGAGCCTCTGCCGGCCCGCCGCCGCCCTGGCCGACCGCCGCGAGGTGGGGAAGTGGAAGCTGCTGGACTATGAGATCGGCCCCTACACGGGCAGGCTGCTCAGCGCCGACCAGGATGCCGGGGCGGCCGAGGTCAGCCTCCCGCTCGATGCCGAGGGCTGGCACGCCGTGTACGTCGGGCTCACCGAGGGCAAGGCACGCCTGCGCCTGAGCTCCGATCTGGCCACGGTGGGACGCTCGAAGACCACGGGCCAGGTGGAGGAGATCTTCCTCCGCGCCGCGGACCTCACCGGCGAGAGCCTCCACATCGCCCAGCAGTCCAAGGGCATCGGGGTCAAGTGCGGCCTGGCCTATGTCAAGCTCGTGCCCCTGACCCCCGCTGAGGTGGACAGGGTCCTTGCCGACCGCGCCGACGCCTCCACCCGCCGCCTGGCCACCAGCATCGACGGGTTCAGCTTCCTGTACTCCAAAGGCTGCACCACTCGCGAGGAGCTGCTGGAGGAGTTTCCCGACGGCCAGGTGCGCGCGCTGATCGCCGACGTCGCCGACGACGAGCAGCGGCGCGAGATCCTGGACTGGGTGGAAGACCAGGGCCGCGGCCTCAACATCCTGGTCAACAACGCCGGTGGCAAC
>CAYRFY010000742.1:0-3728 GCA_964423635.1 uncultured Armatimonadia bacterium
TGAACCTTGCGGTCTTGGAAGACCGCGGGCACGGTGGCTCTCAGCAGTCTGTGCCGACGGCCTGAATGGTGCTTGGCCAACGGCGGGCGGACGGCAGGCCCCAGTACTTCCGTGGCCCGCCGCCGTGGCCCACTCAGCCTCCCCCTACTCCCCCTCCACCCACACCACCGCCGACTCACCGGCCCCGAGCCGGATGCGAAACTGGAACCGCCCGTTGCCGACCTCCGCCACCGGGACCTCGAGGGGCTCAGGCAACGAGACGTCCACCGCGCGGGTAACCGGGAGGCTCAGCTCGATGAGGTCCTCGGCGGCGTTATCCGAACTGGGGTTGAGCAAGAACAGGTAGAGCCCCCCGTCCTGTGCCACACGGGGCACGACCTCCAGGTTGCTGTCGACGGCGTAGGCCATCCGCGGCGCCCGGTCGTTGACCAACTCAAGCAGCGCTTCGGCGGACAATTGCGAGATGGTGCCGCAGGCCTCGAGACGCCCCGCGCCGCATGATATCCCGACGCTTGTCGCCCGCTCTGCGGTCTCACCTTCGGCGTCCCAGACCGCGCGTACCCTCGCCCAGGCCTGCGGCCCGGCGGCGCTTTCCAGCCGCGAGCACAGCGTTCCGCCGGGCCGGGCGATCTGTGTAAGCACGCCGGGCTCGCCGCACGCGACCAGCAGGCCACCGCCTTCGGTGAAGGCGGCCAGGGCCTCCTGCAGCCCGGCCGACAGGCATTTCGTTCGGGGCAGGAAGACCACCGAGTAGTCGCCGAAGGCGGCCTTGCCCTCCTCGAAATACTCCTCAGGCACGATCTCATACAGCACCCCATTGGGGTACAGCAGGTCGTGGATCCCCAGCATCGTGGCGTAGCACTCGCCCTGCGGCAGCTCATTGCGCATGGAGGCCGAGGGCTGCAAAACGAGGACTCTGGAGGCCGGAATGCGGCTGTGGGTCAGGACCCAGTCCAGCCGCTCCATGCGGCGCTTTGCCACTGCCAGGGCCGGCGCGCAGTAGCGCATGGTGGTCACATCGTAGCGCGGGTCGAACCAGTTGCCGTTATAGGTCAGAAGGTAGCTTCCCGAGGTGTAGGCATACCATTTCATCTGCAGCGTGCGGCCCCAGGCCGTGGAGCGTGAGATGTGTCGCTCCAGGGCCCGGCGCTGGACTTTCTCGTCATCCACTCTCCCGCGGTCCTCCTGCACCCCCCAGAAGTCCTCCATGTACCCCAGGCCCTTATTGTGAAAGCGGCTCAGGCTGTTCAGGTACACGTGGGCAAGCTGCATGTTCGGCGCCCGGTTGTGGTAGGACAAGACATCGCAGGTCTCGAAGATGCGGGCACCATTGATGTCGCCAAGCAGGGCCGAGTGCCTGGCCACTACGGGCTTTTCGGGGTCCCCGGCCTTGAGCGAGTCGTAGACCAGCTTCAGATAGTCGATGAAACCGTCCTGTCTGAAGGCCTCGAACTCGGCCACCAGGGGGGTCAGCTCCCTGTTTGGCTCCGCGTACCCGTCGGCGGGGGGCGCGATGGCGGCGAAGCTCTCGTAGTCGCTATCCCAGGCCTCGTTGAGCGCGGCGATGCTCGGGTACTTGTCCTGCAGGTACTGATGGAAGGCCTGCAGGGCGCTGGGGCCATAGCCGCTCTCCCGGCGCCCCTTCTCCGTGGAAAAAGAGCTGTAGGCCTCCTGCGAGGTCTCGTGGAAGAGGACGCGCGGCTCGTGGCGGCAGAACTCGGCGTACCGGCCCAGATAGTCCTCGGTGAACCGTCGCACCGCCGGGTGGAAGTAGTTGAGGCAGGCCCGTCCGGCGGACGCCGAACCCTTCAGCCCGTCCCGGGAGGTTTTGATGAAGTCCGGGTCGCCCTGGTACTTGTCCAGGAGCCACTGCGGGGCATACATGCTGTCGTGGATGCCGAACAGCAGATAGCCGAAGGTGCCGCGGTAGCCCAGGGCCTCCAGGCCGTCGCACGCCTCGGTGATGTTGGAGAAGTCCAGTTCGGTCTCGGTGTGCGCTTTGGGATGTCCGGGGGCGGAGGAGTGAAACTCGAACTCGAAGGGCCTCTCGAACTCAGACCATTGAGTCGGGCTCCAGGCCCCGAAGAGCAGGCGGTTCATGCTACCGTCGGGGTTGAGCGGCGCGAGGGTCAGGGCCTGTCGGCCCAGGTTTCGAGGCAGCTCGCCGGGTGCCTCACCGAGCGCTTCCCGGGCGCGGTCGATGTCTTGGCCGAGGCTGTTCAGCACCGTCTGCAGCATCTCGGCCGCCTGGGTGAAGGCCGACCAGTCGGCCCCGGGTCCGGCACGAAACGCCGTGCCGTACGCGATGTAGGCAATATTGAGGGCCTCATCGGCGGCCCGGAAGGCCTCGCTCAGGTCCACCGGGGCCGACCGCCCCTGATAGAAAAGGCACCGCTCCAACTCCCGCAGGGAGGCCTCGACCAGGGCCGACTGCATGAGCAGGCCGTTGTAGCGCCCCGCCATCTGGTAGACGGTGTCGTTGTCCGCCTTGCGCCCGGCGAACCGGGAGAGCGGAGCCCCGCCGATCTCCACGCCCAGCGGCACGTAGCTCCACACGTCCGGGGTCAGTTCCGCCGCGGGCCCCACTTGCTCGACGCGGATGTCATCGAACCACACGCGGCCCACGGTATACTCGACCCCCAGGCAGAACTGCCACTGGGTAATCCCCTCGGGGACCGCGAACAGCCCGGACCACTGCACCCAGTCGCCGTCTGCCACCTTCCGCAGGCCGACGGGGTAGGCCCGTTGCTGAATGGCACCGTCCTCACCACCCCGGTAGTTGATGAAGTAGCTGATGGCGCTCTCATCCACCGCCGGCTCCCGGAGTACGTGGACGAGGATGCGGTAGACGACCCCGGTGGAGAACCCGGTGACGACCGTGTTGACGATGGCCCGATCCGAGACGCGCGTGGCCGTGACGCGCAGGGACCTCCTCCCGCTGTGGGCCACGCTCTCGTCGATGGCCATGGAGGAACGGGACTCCTCGGGCCACAGGCTCCAGCCCATCTCATCCAGCTCGAAGTCCGGGTTGGGCATGGTCACGGGACTCTGGGCCGAAAGCGGCGCCAGCAGACTGCACAGTACGCCGGTCAGGACGGTGCACCAAAGACGCATCTCGTTCACTCCCCCGAAGACTTGCCGATGGACGAGCCGAACATCGGACGGCAAAGGACAACGGCAGACGGCCCCGACGGGACCCGCAAGGTGGGGCACACCCGCATCGCCGGTAGGTACTCGCATCGCCGGTGGGCACTGACCAATCGGTCTCCCGTCTCAGATTATGCAAGTTCCGGGCGGGCGACCGCTCACGTCGCCTCACCCCCCCGCCCCCCTCTCCCTTACTCGCCGATACGACCGGCGAGACGGGAGGAGGGGGGAGAACGGCATTACGGCGATCATTCCGGGCGCGAATGTACCGAGATGTGGGTCCAGTGCGTTCATGCATAGTGTGAGTTCCGTGCCCGCGGGTCTCCAGGCCCGCAAGGCAGGGCACACCCGCATCGCCCGTAGGCACTGACCGGTCGGCCTCCCGTGCCCGCGGGTCTCCAGGCCCGCACGGTAGGGCACACCCGCATCGCCGGTAGGTACTCACCGGTCGACAACCCGTGCCCGCGGGTCTCCAGGCCCGCACGCCGTTACCATCTCGCCCGGCGGCCAAGGGGCCGTGCGCGGCCCACATACTGACAATACCCAGCAAAGACCTCTGTCTACCGTGATATCCGCGTCAA
>CAYRFY010000743.1:0-3722 GCA_964423635.1 uncultured Armatimonadia bacterium
CCGTTCCGGACGTGGGAATGGCGAAATGTGGCCCCAGTGCGTTCATGCATAATGTCAGAACTCCTGACATGCCATACCGGGGGCGACAGGAAGCCCTGGTAGAAGTGGCTTCGCTGGGTCAGCATTTCGGGAGATAAATGTCTATTCATCCGTCAACTCAGACTGCCCGACCTACCCAGAGACCGACTGGCGCCTCCACTTCGAAGTTAGAGATGACGAAGACAGACATCCCGCAACTGCTGCGTGTCAGGAGTTCTGAATGTGAGTGGAAAGCCCGATCCCGCCTTGCGGGGCGTTCACGAACGGCAGGATGGCGACGCCAGAACTTGATTCATCTGTGCACAAGTCGGTGCACATGGGCATCTAGAGCTCGATGAAGGGTAGCCCGAGGATCTCGGCGAGTTTCTCCACCCTTCCGAGGTGGTTGCCCGGCGACATAGCCAGGTGGTGGGAGCCGCCGGCCAGGGCGTAGCCGTCCAGGAAGGCCCACAGCTCACCATCCGGGCTGAACTTGCAGTGAGGGGTATCGATCTGGGGCAGGAAGAAGTCCTCGATGCAGCCCTGTGCGCAGATGAGTCTGGGCATGCCCTCGGGGCCAATGGTCAGGTTGGTCAGCGTCACCGGGCCCGGCTCCATGGCGTAGGCTAAGGAGGTCGAGACTCCTCCTGAGCCCACCCAGCCTTCGCGCCTTACCATGCGGATCTTGCGGCACTTTGCGGCCATCTGCGGATTGGCCTCGGCGTAGTGGGCCATGTAGATGGCATCGCCCTCGAAGTCCATCGTGAACATCTCGCCGAAGGTGGAGATGCCGCACAGGTGCTTCATGGCCACCACGCAGGCGGCGGAGATGATATCGCCCTCGCCCCCGAAGCCGTAGCCCTCGCCGATGAGCTTGCTGGCCGCGGCGAAGGGCAGGGCCCCGAACCGCGGGTCGGCGGCCAGGGCCTCGTAGTGCACGGATACGGCGTCCAGGTGGAGGTCCTGCAGGGTCTTGCGGAAGGCCCATTCGGTCCGGGCCGACTGCAGGTGCTCCTGCTCGGTGAGGCTCTGGTCGATGTCGAAGGTCTCGCGGTCCGCGGCGACGATGGCGCGGAGCTCCTCCTCCGGTGCGGCCTGCAGGGCATCGGCGATCAGGCCGAGATTGACCTTCACCACATGCGGCCCCACGATGCCCATGAAGGTCGTTTCATCCACGCCGAAGTCGCCCATGTCCTGGAACACGAACCCCACCTGTCCCAGCCGGGCCTTGCCCAGGACCTTGGCGGTGCAGGCCGCCCTCGCCCAGTCCGCCAGTTCACTGAGCGTGAACTCATCCTGATAGTGCCCGGTGACGACGCCGAAGCTGCGGCCTACACGGTTGAGCGTGTTGGCCAGGTCCTGCACCCCGTGCATGCCGTGGTTGCGGGTCATGTCCGCGGACTGGAAGGACGCGGTGACGGCCTTGAGCTCCTGAGTGTTCCACAGCACCAGCGGTCCTGGATAGCGCATGAGCTCGCGCAGGGAGATGAGGCTGGGCGAATAGGAGAAGTGGACGGTGATGACGATGTCCACATCCTCGGCGATGAACCGGTCCACCGCCTCCGCCACGCCTTCCCGAGTGTTCTTGATCCCCGGGAAGATCACCTCACCGGCTTCGCCGAGCACATCGACGACTCTCTTGGCGAACTTCTCCCGATCGGGGCGCAGCTCAGGGTTGGACTTGTCATAAAGCTCGAGCATCAAACCGAGCAGGCCGATCTTGGGCTGTCGGGTCTGGACCATGTGAAGCCTCCTGCCAGGGATTGGTTGCGTTCGAAGCGTGGGTTTGTCGGGCCGCGCCGGCCCCCGGGCGGCCGCCACGGACTGTACAGCCCACAACTCACATTATGCATGAACACACTGGAGCCATAGTCCGCCCTTGCCGCGCCCGGAACGGTCGAAGTTTTGTCGTTCTCCCCCCTCCTCCCGTCGCCCGCGGGTGTTTGCGGGCGTAAGGGAGAGGGGGGCCGGGGGGGTGAGGCGACGTGAGTCGGCGTCTGCCAATAGCCTGCATAATCTGAGTGTACAGCCCACAAGTGTGCCCGTGACCGTAAGCTCAGCGCTCTCGGCCTGACGGATGGTTTCGTCCCGTCTTGCCGGCGATCATCTCTCGGTACAGCGCCTCCGTCTGGTCCACCATGTGCCGAAGGGTGAAGACCTCCCGCACCCGTTGTCGCCCGGCCTCTCCCATGCGGCGGCGCAGCTCCGGGTCGCCGATGAGCCTGTCCATTGCCTCCGCCAGCGCCTGAGCGTTGGCGGGCTGGACGAGGACCCCGGTCTTTCCGTCCGCGATGACCTCATTGATGCCGGGCGCGTTGCTGCCGATGACGGGCTTGCCCACGGCCCCGGCTTCGACCAGGCATACGCCCAGGCCCTCCTTGGCGACGGAGGGCAGGATCACGATATCCATGGCCTGCATCAGGTCCTGGGCGTCCGGACGGTAGCCGGTGAAGCGGATCCGATCGCTCACCCCGAGGCTCTCCGCCAGTTGCCGGAGTTCCTCGTACTGGTCGCCCTCACCTACCAGGTAGCACAGCAGGTCGGGGCGCTTCCGGCTCAAGATAGCGGCGGCCTCGATCACATAGCGCTGGCCCTTCTTGGGGGTCAGGTGGGCCGCCACCCCGACCACGGGTTCGCCGTCGGTGAGCCCGAGGTCGGCCCGGACGTCCGGGATGGGGCGTAGGGTCGCCAGGCGTGCGGCGTCGATGCCGTTGTAGATAACCCGGACGCGCTCCTCGGGCACCCCCTGGGAGATCATGTGGTCCTTGACCCCGTGTGAGCAGGCGGCCAGCATGTCGGCGTAGACGAAGCAGGTCTTGGTGTTGAGCGCGTGGACGTGGGCCAGGACGGGGATACCCAGGAGGCGGCCGGCGAAGCTGCCCCACCACGCCCCGGTCGAGAGGTGGGTGTGGATGATGTCCGCCTTGATGTCGCGGGCGATTCGGGCGACACGGTAGAGCGAAGCCGGGCTGACCTTGCCCGAGATACGCGTGGAAGCGCATTCCAGGCCGCGGCGGGTCATCTCGGCGACGAACTGCTCCTGGTGCTTGCAGGCAAACACCACGCGATGGCCGCGGTCCCTGAGGCCCTCGGCAAGGGTGACGGCAATGCGCTCGGCACCCGAATAGCGGTGGGGCGCAATGACCGTAAGGATCGTCAGCGGCCGGTGACCGGCCGCGTCTGCTTGGGCAGGCAAGGTAGGGCTCCGGAAACGGCCGGGCGTGCCGGCCGGGCGGTGTCTGGCGAAGCCGCGTCTCAAACCGACCGGGCACCCACAGAGGGCCGGTGGCAATGGACGACGGCGGCTCCCGCACGGCCGGACCCGATCCCGCCGTGACGGGACGCCCGCGAACGACGGGGACGAACCGCGGAACTTGCTGCAAGCGTCAGGAAGTGCGCCTAGACAAGCGCCTGGGTTCTAGGCTGAGAAGCCCGCCTTCGCCGAGAATGTCATTCTGAGAGCGTCCGCTCCCGGTAAGAGCAGCTCGAAGAATCCCCCGGCATTCAACGGGATTCTTCGCCCAAGCGGCGCAAGCTCGAGCTTGCGACGCCGACGCTCCAGAATGACAGAAACCGGGCCGGCCGGGCTTTTCGGCCGGACCTCTACTCACATTATGCATGAACGCTTTGGAGCCACATTTGGCCATAACCGCGCCCGAAACGCTCGCGCCAAGGCCGTTCTCCCCCCTCCTCCCGTCTCGCCG
>CAYRFY010000744.1:0-3718 GCA_964423635.1 uncultured Armatimonadia bacterium
GGACTGCTTGCCGGAGTGCTTGACCTCGGTATCCACCGCGGCCCGCGGATTCTCGCTCCAATCGCCCAGCCCGGCCTCGAAACCGGCATTGGTCACAGGGATGTCGCGCCGATCCACCGGAACCTGCGAGAGAATGGCCCGCCGCGCCTCCAGGTCATCGGGGCTCGTCTCCTGGACCTCGAGTTCTATCCTCCTCGTCTCGGTCACCGGCTCCCCCTCGCTGCGGAGCGAAAACACCAGGAAGATGCCCTGATCTCGCTGGCGCCGATCCTGAGCGGTCAAGGGGTCGCTGCGCACGATGACGGCGCGCGCCATTTGCTCGAACCGCAGCTCGGAGACCCCGCCGAGCTGATCGAAGGGTTCGTGCAGGTCCAGTGTGCGCGCCTTGCCGTTCACACTCATCTGCGCGTAGCTGTCGGTGGTGAAGACCGCCTCCGGGATGAGGCTGACGGCATACTCCACGGGGCCCTCGGCCCGGATGGTGGTCTCCATGGAAATGGCAATCTTGTTGCCCTCGGCGGTGACGGTCAGCGTGGCATCCTGGTTGTCCGGGTCCTGCTTGCTCCAGGTGATACCGTTGGCGGCGGTGTCTACCTGCCCCCCGGCGAGGGTGAAGCGAGTACCCTTCCAGTCGGGCAAGAAGCCCGTCACGGCGCCCCTGCGCAGGATGGGCTCGCCGTCATAGGCGATGGTCTCGGGGCCCGCGGCCCCGGCGGTGATGCTCCAGGGGCCGCTGGTCACGGTCTGCTGGGCCAGAGCGACCCCACATCCAAGCAGGGACAGCGTCAGAGCCGCAAGTCGTCTCATGGCGATGGTCTCCTTCTCAAGTCAATTGTGGCACGGTGATGCCGGGCCCACAGGCGGCGGGTGCCGAACGCTTCGGGGGCCGCCCTAGTCAATCCTGAATGCCACCACATCGTCGAACCAGATGGTGTCCTGGTCCGACTGCTGGCCGCCGGCGGACAGGAGCAGCACCAGCCTTCCCGCACCTTCGGGGACCACGGCGGCACCCGCCAGTAGCTTCCACTCGCCCTCGGTGGCGGCTGCGGAGAAGGAGCGGTCCATCGCCTCGGCGTGCCACTTGCCCTCCGCGGTCTGCCAGCGCATGGTGGCGTACGGGGCTCCCTTGCCCTGCGTGCGGCACCAGGCGGCGATGGCGTAGCGCTCACCGGGAGCTACATCGACACGGCTGATGAGACAGCCGTTCTTGACGCCGGTCAGCGCTCCGGAGCCGGGCGCGGTCCGGCCCACCTCGCGGTCCCAGTTCGGCTGTCCCTTGGACACTCCGCTTTGCCAGAAGCTCCAGCCCGGTGGCGCGGTGCCCTGCTTCCAGTCCGCCGGCTGAGGTCCACCGGCCACAGGCTCCGCGGTTGCCGAAGAGAAGTCGCCATTGGCGATGAGGTTGTTCAACTCCTCAGGGCGGGCGAGGCGATCGAGGACGAAGCCCACAGGATCGGAGGCCAGACGCAGCGCGGTCTCGATCCCCGGTAGCTTTTCAGGCCACCGGATCTTGTCGGCGGTGGGATGGGGCACCGGCCACCAACTGGCCTGCTCCCCGTAGATCCACACGTACTCATCGGCGACGTCCAGGGCGTCGGCGACGTTCTCCGCCAGCCGCTGCACCGGCGTCTGAGTGCCGGGGTCGATGTACCAGGTATTGTCCGGAGGATTGACGTAGGCATCCAGATAGACGCCGAACCCCACCTGCACCTGCGCCCGGTACTTGGTGCGGTTCTCCGCTGAGATAAGGCGCTGACACTTGTTGCGGATGAGATTGGCGGCGTTCAGGTACTCAAGCCGGCTGTTGTACCGATACGCGTTCTCGCAGCCGTCCACGAACGTCATCGTCGGTGGCGCCACATCCAGCCAGCCGTCGACGAAGGCAGGCAAAAGGCCGTAGGCATGGCCTGACAAGAGCTCCTGCGGCGCGTCGAACTGCACGGCCTGAACGTGGATGGAGAGCAAAAAGAGCGCCAGTATCGTGGTCTGCGGACACTCCTCGGCCACAGCGGCCATCACCTCACGGCCCCGGAGGCGCGCCATCTCGCAATACTGTGAGAAGCTGTGCGCCTCGGCCTGAGCCTGCGCCGACCAGTCGAAGGCCCGGTGGGGATCGCGGTAGGCCTCGGGATCGAACATGATCCCGGCCAGCCCGCCCTCGTGCACGACGCGTGCCGCCGTCCTCCAGTGCTCCACGATCGTCTCCCAGCCGGCGTCGTCGAACCAGTCCACATCGCCGGGGTTGGCGTTCAGCAGCAGGAAACGGTGACGAAGTCGCTGGGGCTGTACGGCTTTGATGTCCTCCAGGAACTGGGCGACGACCTGCTCGTCATAGGGCTCGCGGGAGAAAGAGAACCACAGCGCCGGTGCGTTCCCCGGCCCCGCGAAGCGCACCGAACAGCCCTGGAGGGGCGTGGTCTCCATGACCTCCAGATTGGCGCGGAACCGCTGGGCATTGGGCATGTCCCAGCCCACGGCGATGAGCTTCTTCTCCGGAGCTTCGGCCTGGGCCCACACCCCGGCCCCCGCCCAGAGCAGGGCCAGGGCCATCCCGACGGCTGTCGACTTCCGCATCCGCGGCCTCCTTGGCGGCGCCCACACGACCCGCTATCGGTAGTGCAAATGGCGGGAGCTTTGCGTCGCTTCGTTGAACGCTCGGGTTTGGACGATACTTGTCGATTCGCCATCGGTACACCACCGTCCTCCCCCGGCGGCCCTTGCCCTTCCCGGTGCGGGTGGTGTACGGTTCTACAGCCGACCGCAGAGCCAGGCGGCCGGCGTGACATCCATCCCCCGACAGTAAGGAAGAGATGCCCGTGCTCGTCAAGCTCGCTGCCCTGTTACTGGTCGCCGTAACGGCCGCACTGGCCGACACCGAACCTGCCATCACGTACGAGACCAACACCGATGGCGTGCGCATCGCCACCCACGAGGGGCGCCGCTTCTCGCTCCCCTTCGACAAGAACATGGAGAGCTTCGCCAGGCAGGATGAGCTCGACCCGGGGAAGGGTCAAATCGTGTTCACGGGCAGCTCGACCTTCGTGGGCTGGAAGACCCTCAAGGAGGACATGGCTCCACTGCCCGTGACCAACCGGGCTTTCGGTGGCTCCAATAGCGCGCAGCTCTGGTACTATGCGGAACAGGCCATCCTGCCCCGCGAACCCAGGGTGCTCGTGGTCTACATCGGGGACAACGACATGCCCGCCAAGGACGTCACGGTTGAGGTCTACATCAAGTACATCGATCTGCTGGTCCAGAAGGTGCGGACCAGGCTGCCTGAGACCCGCATCGCCTTCGTCTCCAGCAAGCCCAGTGTCTCGCGCTGGCAATTGTGGGACAAGTACCTGCTGGCCAACAAGGCTCTTGCCATCTATTGCGAGGCCGACCCAAAGCTCACATACATCGACACCACCTACACGCTGCTGGACGAGTACGGCGTCCCGCGCCCGGAGTTCTTCCTGCCGGACAATCTACATATCAGGCCCGAGGTCTATGCGGACTGGACGGCGGCCATCAAGCCGGTGGTAGAGAAGCTGTGGGATGAGGTGAAGTCGGAGGGCTAGAGGTGCGGCCGAGACCCCGCATTCCCATGGGAGTGTCATTCTGAGAGGGTCGGC
Source organism: uncultured Armatimonadia bacterium (assembly GCA_964423635.1). Taxonomy (GTDB): domain Bacteria; phylum Armatimonadota; class Zipacnadia; order Zipacnadales; family JABUFB01; genus CAYRFY01. The sequence continues at coordinate 3,618 of CAYRFY010000744.1, forward strand.
TCTCGGAGGGAGCAGCTCGAGGAATCTCCTGACATTCAGCGAGATTGACGCTCAGAATGACGCGTGAGCCGCAGGTGTACTTGGTCTAGCAGGTGAGGCTC
>CAYRFY010000745.1:0-3697 GCA_964423635.1 uncultured Armatimonadia bacterium
CCGACGCGGGAATGGCGAAATGCGGCCCCAGTGTGTTCATGCATAATCTGAGTTTCCAGCCCGACTCGGCGGGTCCGTGACCCGCCGAAATAGGTTTTCGGCCGCGCTTCTAGGGCGCAACCAGACTCAGATGGGAGTTGATGACCATCGCCATGGCCAGTTGCCCCGCCAGCAGCAGTAGGCCCACGAGCATCAGGCTCCAGCCGCGCAGGCCGCTGACGGGCAGGGCCGCGGGGACGAGCAGCAGGGGCATCAAAAAGACCCAGATCCGCCCTACCTCCCCCCGCGTGCTGCCCAGAAGCACCAGCGCCGCCAACGTCACGAGCACCCCCAGGCCGATGCCGGCGATCTGTCGCGGCCGCAGGGAGCGGGAGAGCGAGAGAGCGGTGCCACAAAGGGCCATCACGATCAGCGACGGACCGGCAAACAGAGCGAAGTCGTACAGGTTCCAGGGCATTGACAGCAGGTGCGGGCGGGCGGTGTCCTCCATCACCTGCCGCTGCGTGGCCAGCGAAGCCAGCATGCTGGTTGCGGTATTGTAGCCCAGGAGCAGATAGCCGATCGCGGCGAGGCCCAGGAACCCCACCGCGGCGGCGGCGGTGAGTGTCCAGAAATCGCGCCGGCCGCCCGTGTCCATGTACCACACGGCGGCGATGACGGCCAGGACGGCGGCGGTGGCCAGCAGGCCGAAGGTCCAGAACATCCCCAGCATCAGCACCGCGCCGGCGGCCAGCGCCGGCGGCCACGCCCTATCCCGCAGGGCCCACAGCCACAGGGCCACACACAGACCCGCCAGCAGGGTGCCGGGGGTCTCGATGGAGGGGCTGAAGCACACCACCGATGGGATGCAGGCGGCCGGGACGGCGGCGGTGAGGCCCACGCGTCGGTCGGCCGCGACCGTGCCGATCCAGAAGGCCACCGGGACGACCAGCGGCGCCAGCAGGGTCAGCGCCAGACCGGCCCAGAAGGCAATGACCAGGTCGCTTCTGTTCGGGCCGAAGGTGGAGACTCTCCGCGCTACCAGCAGGCCGGCCGCCAATCCCTTGTCACCCGACCAGCCCTCCTGCAACCGCAGCAGCCTGGCCATCAGTTCGGGGCGCGCCGAGAGCCACCTTCGCGCCGCCCGATAGTACAGAACCGGCCCCGGGGGATGCGTGGCCACACGCTCCGGGACGCGGCTGCGACTGGTGCGTGGCTCCACCTCCCGCAGGTAATCCGCCACCGAGGAGACCTTCGTCGCCTGCAGGTAATAGCCCATGGAGACGTCGCCGAGGATCGCCGCCGCCGCCCGGGGCGGATAGTCCCTGTCGTCCACGATGAAGGCCACCATCAGCGTCCCGGAGGCTATCGTGAGGCAGAAGACCAGCACCGTGGTGCTCAGACGCGAGGGAGCTCTACCGAGGCGGAGACTGTCCAGAGCGGCCAGGCCGACGACGGCCAGAGCGATGGCCGCCGGCCACGTCCAGGGCAGCAGGGGCAGGGCCTGCTTGCGCAGCGACCACTCCCAGATGCCCTCGCGCCCCAGGGGTAGGAGCCAGTTGGCCAATAGGAGGGCGCCGCCTACTCCGGCGGCCGCGGCCGCCAGACCGCACGACCAGACGATCCACGGGGTGAACTGGGGTGGGGAGGAGGGGCCAAGTCGTTTCATTCCGGTAGCCCAACGGCCCTCCTGAGCGCCGACAGCTCCTGGAAAGCCAACTCGCGCACGGCGCCCCTGGGCAGCGCACCCAGTTGCAGCGGCCCCATGGCGATGCGCTGAAGCGAGATCGTTTGCACCCCGATGGCCTGCAGCATACGGCGAATCTGGCGCTTGCGGCCCTCGTACAGCACGATGAGCAGTCGCTCCGGGTGTCCGACCTCGGCCTCGACCCGAGCCGGCGCGGTCATACCGTCCTCCAGTTCAACGCCCGCGCTCAGCAGTCGGGTTTCCTCCGCGCTCAGCGGGCGGGAGGCCAAGACACAATAGGTCTTGGGAACGTGGTAGGACGGGTGTGTGAGCCTGAAGGCCAGAGCGCCGTCGTTGAGGAGCAAGATCAGACCGGTGCTGTCCTTGTCCAGCCGACCGACCGGGTACACCAGGCGGCGAAGGTCCTCGGCGACGAAGTCCATCACGGAGGGACGGCCTCGATCGTCTTCCCGAGTGGAAAGCACGCCGGCGGGCTTATTGAGCATGAGCGCGTGGGTGGCCTCCGGCAGGACTAGAGGCCTGCCGTCCACGGCGATCTCCTGGACCGCAGGGTCCGCCTTGACACCCAACTGCGCGACCACCTCACCGTCAATGGTCACTCTGCCCGACAGGATGATCTGCTCGCCGGCGCGACGGGAGGCGATTCCGGCACGCGCAAGTAGCTTTTGCAGCCGTTCCAATGAGCAACACTCCAGCGGCGACGCAGAGCAGGAGCTGGGCATAGGGTCCCGGGATGCTCTCGTGCTTGATCTTCCCCCACAGGCTGAGCTCCACATCCCCGGCGGCCACGAGAGCGACGGCCTTTCTCGCCCGGCCTCCCACCACCACCTCGAGCCTACCCAACTGCTGGTCTTCCGACACCGGCGCCGTCACCGGTTCCAGCACCGCCCGCAGCTCGGGTTGGGGCGCACTCTTGGGCTGCACCAACACCACATCACGATCCGGGAGGCACGCCACCTGCCTGTCGACCCCATCGCGGACCTGCGCCTGCCACTCACCCTTCCCCGCCGTGACGACGGTCCTGAGCTCGTGGTTCTGAAGAGCCCATGTGAGCAGCGCGCGCGAGTCGCCCCAGATGTCGTTGGAGTTGAGGACGATGCAGATCGCGCGCCAGCCGTCCATCGTAGCCGAGGCGGCCAGGCAGCGACCGGCGTGGCGCGTGTACCCGGTCTTGATCCCATCGCACAGGTCCCAGTGGTTCAGCAGGCGGTTGCGGGTGTGAAAGAGCCTGGGTTCTGCCACCGAACCGATGATTGGCACCGCCGCGCCCGCATTCGCGGCCACCCGTACCGGGCGGCGGATGGTAACCTGCTTCATCGCCACGATTTCCTCGAACTGCGGGATAGACATGGCGTGGCGGGCGATGATGGCCAGGTCGCGGGCGGTGGACCAATGCTGTTGATCGTGCAGTCCGTGGGGGTTGGCAAAGTGCGTGCTCTTCGCCCCCCATTCGGCGACCCGGCGGTTCATGAGCTCCACAAACGCAGCCACGCTGCCCGCTGTACCCTGGGCGACCCCGGCGGCGGCGTCATTGGCCGAGTAGATCAGGGCGGCCTGGATCAAGGTCAGAAGTGGCAGCCGTTCGCCGGTGCCCAAAGCCAGGCCCGTCTCCGGGACCGCCGCCACCTCGGGAGCGACGGTGACCATCCGCGAGATATCGGCTTCTTCCTCCAGCGCGACGGCGCAGGTGGTGATCTTGGTGAGACTGGCGGGGTACATGCGCCGGTCTGCGTTGTGAGACCACAGAATGCGCCCTTCCAGGGCATCCACGACGATCGCGGCCTCCGCGGTCACGGCGGGGACAGTCGCTTCACCGCCGGAAGCGCTGTCCGGACCCTGAGCCGGCAGGGCGGCCCCGGCCGGGAGGCAGGCGCAGGCCATCAATGTCAGCGACACCGTCCGGCGGATGTAGGCTGCACCGAAAAGCAAGGTCCGTCCCAACTCCTCGTGTCCTGGAGGTCCGGCCGAAAAGCCGGTTCTCCCCTGAAGATGTCATCCTGAGCGTCCATC
>CAYRFY010000746.1:0-3681 GCA_964423635.1 uncultured Armatimonadia bacterium
GGCGGCCGCGGCTTGATGACACAGCCAAGGTCAGGTGATCGGCAATGGCCCGTAGACTCAATGTCCCGGCGTTCGGCATCGCGGTGGGCGCGGTGTGGGGCGTCTGTGCGCTGCTCATGGCGTGGGCGAGTTGGCCCACCGGCGGCAAGCTCTTCGGCCCCGCCATCGAGCTTCTCCACAGCATGTACCCCGGCTATCACGCCGGCTTCTTCGGCGGCATCCTCGGCCTGATCTGGGGCTTCATCGACGGCCTGATCCTGGCCTTCGCCGTGGCCTGGCTCTACAACCGCCTGGGCACTCCGCTGGAGGAGAAGGCCGTAGAGCAGTGGACCGTCTCCGAGGATGAGCTGCTGGATGATGAGTGATGTCCCACGATTAGCACTTTCGGGTCGAGAGTGCTAATCGGCTCTTGCGCCTGTCGGCAAAAACGGCTATCATAGCGGTCCGGAACCTTGCGCGAGCATCCGGCGCAGGGCCCGGCCGCAGCATGCAAGCCACAGTTGGCAGATTTTGAAGGGAGGTGCTCGCCACGGGAATCCGAGTTCTTGGGGATAGAGTGCTTGTCCGAGTTGATGAAGCCGAAGCCACACAGGGAGGCATCTTCCTGCCCGAGTCGGCGCAGGAGAAGCCGAAGACGGGTATCGTCGTGTCCGTGGGTGAGGGGCGGCGGCTGGAGGACGGTAGCTTCGCCCCCGTGGAGGTCGCCGAGGGCGACCGTGTGCTGTTCACCAAGTACGGTGGTACCGAGATCACGGTGGACGGCGAAGAGCTGATGGTCATGAGCACGAGCCAGATCCTGGGGACGCTGGAGAAGGACGCCTAGACGCATCTATGGGCGGTTCCTGACGTCTGAAGCAGGTTCTGGGGCGCGCCTCGTCGGTCTGAGGCGGAGTTTCGCCAGTGGACGTCATTTCCCCGGCGGGGGGCATAGGGGGACGAGCGTCTCCCGCCGGCTGAGAGACCCATCCGAGTAAAAGGAGACGAAGTGGCTATGGCAGCCAAGGAGATTCTCTACGACGAAGCGGCGCGCCGAGCGCTCGAGCGCGGCGCCAACCTCGTTGCCGATGCTGTGAAGGTAACCCTGGGGCCCGCCGGGCGGAACGTGCTTCTGCAAAAGAAGTTCGGCTCGCCCACCATCACCAAGGACGGCGTGACGGTTGCCAAGGAGATCGAGCTCCCCGAGCGCACCGAGAACATGGGGGCCCAGCTCCTCAAGCAGGTCGCCTCGCAGACCAATGACGTGGCCGGCGACGGCACCACCACCGCCACGGTTTTGGCCCAGTGCATGCTCAAGGGCGGCCTGAAGGCCGTCGCCGCCGGTGCCAACCCGATGTTCCTCAAGCGCGGGATCGACAAGGGCGTCGCGGCAGTCGTCGCGAAGCTGCGCGACATGGCCTCCGAGGTCAAGACCCCGGCCGAGATGAAGAACGTGGCTTCCATCGCCGGCAATGACGAGGGCATTGGCACCATCGTCGCCGACGCCATGAGCGAGGTGGGCAAGGACGGCGTCATCACCGTGGATGAGTCCAAGACCACCGAGACGCTGCTGGACCTCGTGGAGGGCATGCAGTTTGATAAGGGCTATCTCTCGCCCTACATGATGACCGACCGCGAGAGCCTCAGCGCCATCCTGGAGGAGCCCTACATCCTCCTGTTCGAGAAGAAGATCAGCTCAGTCATGGACCTCGTTCCGGTGCTGGAGCAGGTTGTCCAGTCCGGCCGCCCGCTGCTGATCGTGGCCGAGGACGTCGAGGGTGAGGCCCTGGCGACGTTGGTCGTCAACAAGCTCCGCGGCGCCCTGAACGCTGTGGCCGTCAAGGCTCCGGGCTTCGGCGACCGCCGCAAGGCCATCCTCGAGGACATCGCGATTCTCACCGGCGGCACCTTCATCACCGAGGACCTCGGCATCAAGCTGGAGAACGTGGCCCTCGAGCAGCTCGGAAAGGCCCAGCGGGTCACCGTCACCAGCGAAGAGACCACCATCGTCGAGGGCGCCGGCAGCGCCGAAGCGATCAAGGGACGCATCGACCAGATTCGCCGCCAGATCGAGTCCACCGATTCGGACTACGATCGCGAGAAGCTGGAAGAGCGCCTGGCCAAGCTCTCCGGTGGCGTGGCCGTCATCAGGGTCGGCGCGGCCACCGAGACGGAGCTCAAGGAGCGCAAGCACCGCTTCGAGGACGCTCTCTCGGCAACTCGCGCAGCCGTCGAGGAAGGCATCATCCCCGGTGGCGGCACGGCGCTCTTGCACGCCCGCGAGGCACTCGACAGCGTAGAGACCGTGGATGATGACGAGAAGACGGGCGTGGCCATCGTCTACGAGGCCCTGGCCGAGCCGATCAAAATCATCGCCACCAACGCCGGCTTCGAGGGTTCCGTCATCGCAGACCAGGCGTCGAAGAAGGGCGCCAAGATCGGCTTCAATGCGCTCAACGGGAACTTCGAGGACATGCTCAAGGCCGGCGTCACCGACCCGGTCAAGGTGACGCGCGCGGCGCTGCAGAACGCCGCCAGCATCGCCAGCATGATCCTCACCACCGAGAGCATCCTGGCCGAGATCGAGGAGAAGCAGCCTCCGATGCCCGCCGGTGGCGGCGACATGGGCATGGGCGGCATGGGCGGCATGGGTGGCATGGGCGGCATGATGTAGTCCGTCCTGCCTGACAGACACACACGCGGGGCGGGGGATGACCCCGTCCCGCGTTTTCATAGGTCCCCTGGCGTGCGGGACCCGCTCCCGGCGGCGAGCCCGGTGGCCGCGGTGACGGCAGAAGGGCAGCCCTCAGGATGATTCCCCTTTCCGACAACATCGCCTCCCGCCGCATCCCCTACGTAACCATCGCCATTCTCATCGCCTGCATCGTCGTCTTCGTCTACGAGTACCTCGCCCCCGGGTTCGTTCAGAACTTCGCCTTCCGACCCGCCTACGTGCTGTCCACCGACCTGTTCCGCGTCGGGCCGGGCATGGCCCTGCAGACCATGATCCTGTCCATGTTCATGCACGGCGGGCTGATGCACATCGGTAGCAATATGCTGTTTCTGTGGGTGTTCGGGGACAATGTCGAGGACCGTCTGGGGCACTTCCGCTTCCTGGTGTTCTATCTGGTCTGCGGCATCGTGGCCACCCTGGCCCACAGCCTCTCGGCCGGTTTCGGACTGCTGTACGACCCCCACTCCCTGGATCGCGCCATCGTCGGCGCCAGCGGAGCCGTGGCCGGAGTGCTGGGGGCCTATCTCGTCTTGTTCCCCCAGTCATCGGTGCGCACGCTGGTGATCTTCTTCTTCATCACTATCATCAACGTCCCGGCGATCTTCTTCATCGTCCTGTGGTTCATCACCCAGCTCTTCAGCGGCGTCGGCAGCCTGGCCGGCGCACCCGGCGGCGTGGCCTACTGGGCCCACATCGGGGGCTTTGTGGTCGGGTTCGTCTGGGGCAAGATGGTAGCCAACAGGCCCTTCCGCCGCCCTCCCCCACCGCGGATCATGGACTTGCGGATGGACGACTGAGAAGGAGTCGCGAGTCGACGGGTTGCGGGTCGCGAGTCAACGGCTGACGGCCGGCGCCGTTCCCCGTCCCTGCGGTCTTCCAAGACCGCACGTTCGAACACACACCCCTCGCCAGAAACCACAACACCAGCCGAAACCCTCCGTGCCTGCGGTCTTCCAAGACCGCACGTTCGA
>CAYRFY010000747.1:0-3665 GCA_964423635.1 uncultured Armatimonadia bacterium
CCGTCCGCCGTTCCCCGCCACGCGCCACGGCCTTTCCGCGCCAATGACAAGGTCCGGGCCCTGCGCTGCTCGAAATGCACGCTGCGCTGTGGCGCTAACGCCGCACACGGAGTGATCCCCATGCCAACCGCCCTGATCGGCCTCTCACTGCTCGCATCCCTGACCTCAGGAGCGTGGGCTGCCATGGAGCCTCAAGTCGTGCAGACGACGTTCCCCACCGACGACGTAGTCATCGCCGGCATTGTGCTGAATGCCCCGCCGGACGTCTCGACCGACGCAGCGCCCGCGATCCAGGCGGCCATCGAGGAGGCCGCGGCGGCCGGCGGCGGGGTGGTGTTCCTGCCCGCGGGGCGCTACCTCCTCGCCACGCCGCTCACCATCAGGGAAACGGTGACGGTGCGCGGAGACTGGGCGCCGCCGGATGAGGGCGGCGCGGGCAAGGGCACGATCCTGCTGGTCACCGCCGGCCGAGGGAATGCCGATGGGCCGCCCGCGATCACCCTCGAGCGCGGCTCGGGTCTGCGCGAGGTGACCGTATGGTACCCGGAGCAAAGCGCGACCGACATCGTCCCCTACCCGTGGACGATCAAGACCAGTGAGAGTGTGGCCGGGGACAACTACACGGTTCACAACGTCACTTTGGTCAATCCCTACCAGGGCATCAAGGTCGGGCCGGAATGGAATGAGCTGCACACGATCCGCAATGTGTACGGCACGCCGCTGAAGGCCGGGCTGTGGATAGATACGGTCACGGACATCGGCCGCCTGATCGAGGTGGACTTCAGCCCCCGCTGGTGGGAGACAAGCGGTCTCCCGGGAGCCCCCACAGATCAGGAGGGCAAAGCCGCTCTGGGCGCCTTCATCCGCCGGGAGGGCACCGCCTTCGACATGGGCCGGAGCGACTGGGAGTACATCTATCGCGTCCGCGCCGTCGGCTACGGCCTCGGCTTCCGCTTCCGAGCCGGGGAGCAGGGCGAGACCAATGCGGTTATGTTCGGCAGCGACTTCACAGACTGTGGCACCGCCCTGCTCGTGGAGCGGCTCAACGGCATCGGCCTGTCGGCTACCGGCTGCAGCTTCGACGCCACCGAGACCGCCGTGCACGGCCCCGCCGCCTTCTCCACCATCGCCCAGTTCAACGCCTGCACCCTCAGCAGCGGCACCGGGACCCCTGTGCTGCTCGAGGGCCCCGGGACGCTGACCTTCCAGGGCTGCACGTTCGGGGGCAGCGCCCGCGGGGCGATCGACGCCCGGCAGGGCGCCGTGACGGCCATGGACTGCGACTTCCGCGAGCCCGGCCCCCACTTCCGCCTCGCAAAGGCCGTGCGATGCGCCCGCATCCTGGGCAACCGGTTCGAGGGCGAGCCGCGGATCGTCAACGAGGCGGCCCGCGGGGACGTGCAGGTCGCTCACTCCGATCTCGGCTGCGCCCGGCCGGACGTCTCGCCCCATCCGGCGCCTCCGGACCCGCGCCCGGCGAACCGCGAGCTCTTCGTGGTGTCGGACTTCGGTGCCTCACCGGAGGTCGAGGACAATACGGCGGGCTTCGCAGCGGCTCTGGAGGCCGCCGGGGCGGCGGGAGGCGGGACGGTCTATGTCCCCGCGGGCAGGTACCGCTTCGCAGGCCACCTCACCGTGCCCACCGGCGTCGAGCTGCGCGGGGTCTTCGATGTGCCCCATCACACCCAGTCCGGCGGCTCGGTACTCCTCCCCACCGAGGGCCGGGGCGAGACCGAGGGGACGCCGTTCATCCGCCTGGAGGGCAACTGCGGCCTCCGCGGCCTCACTTTGTGGTGGCCCGAGCAGTGCCACAGCGACATCCAGCCGTATCCGTGGGCCGTTCAGGGACTGGGGCCGGGCTGCTGGCTCGTCGATGTCACGATGGGCAATGCCTACCAGGGCGTGGACTTCTGGTCCTTCCAAAGCGACGGCCACCTGGTGCGCTACCTGGCCGGGGGCTACCTGCGCCGGGGACTGTTCGTAAGCAAGTGCGCCACCGAGGGCTGGATCGAGGACATTCAGCTCAACCCCCATTACGCCTTCCGTCTGCCCCCGGGACTGCCCCAGGCGCCCACCACCGGCGATCCGTGGCAGACCTTCCTCGACTACCAGTGGAACAACCTCGACGGAGTGGTGCTGGGGCGCTGCGAGAACGAGCACCTCGAAGGCACGTTCCTGTACGCCGCCTTCGACGGCCTCAAGCTCGTCGACGATGGCGGCGGAACCAATGGCCGCGTCATCATGCACGGGACGGACGCCGGCAGCCGGGGCGTGACGCTGGAGGCGGTGGGCGAGCGGGGTGTGGAGTTCATCAACGCCCAGATCGTGCACTTCGGTCCCCGGGAGGTCGCCGCCCTGGTCACGACGGATGCCTTCTCGGGGAAGGCGCGCTTGTTCAATAGCCAGATGTGGGCGGGGGCCAGGAGCGGCATCCTCGGAGGGACAGGGGAGGTGCTGATCCAGCAGCTCAACACGCTCACCGGGCCGTTCGTCGTCAGCGGCGGCACGGCGCGCCTGGACAATGTGCACTTCGAGCGCGATCTGCGGCCGCACATCACGGTCGAGGAGGGCGTCCGCGCGGCGAGCATCACGGGCAACATCGGCCCCGGCCTACTGCGCATCGACAGCGCAGCGGGGGACAAGTGCCGTGGCCTGGCCAACTCGCTCTCGCCCCAACCACCCGCGGGCCCCGCGAGCCTCACCACCGGCTGGGAGGAGGGCGAGCCCCAGAGCCTGGTAGACACAGTGGCCACCTCGGGAGGCGGCATCAAGTCGGTGAGCGGCCCCTCGTGTCGGCCGGTGGAGACACAGGCCCATTCCGGCAGCGGCGCCCTGCGCCTTGCCGGCAACGCCGACGATCCGGAGTACTCCTACGTGTATTGCAGGGTGTTCGAAGAGCCGATAGCGGTCTGGCCCGACAGCGTCCTGTCCTACTGGGTCAAGCCCCTCAATGAGCGTGGCCTGAGCACCTGCGTCGACCTGGTGTTCGCCGACGGCGGCACGCTGCGAGACTCCAGCGCCAAGACGTCGGAGGGCCACGCGGCCCGCTCCGGCGCGAGCACCGGCAAGGTCGGCGAGTGGAAGCAGGTCACCGTGCCGCTGGGCAGGACCCATCGCGGACGCACCATCGCCGCGGTGATGGTGGCCTACGACAGCCGCAGCGGCGGCGGGCCCTTCGAGGCGCTCTTCGACGACCTGAGCATCGCCTCGCAGATGTCCGGCAAGCCGTGGGAGGTCGTGGCTACGCCAGCCGGGGGCGCCCAACCCTTGGACACAGAGGTGACGCTCAGCGGACCCGAGGGCGCCGGCATCCGCTACACCCTGGACGGCACCCCACCCACCGCAGCGTCAATCTTCTACACGGCCCCCATCATCCTGGACAAGCCCGGGCTATGGGACCTGCGCTGCGCCGTGGAGTGGGAGGGTGAACTGACCGACCTGGTGTTCGGGAAGCTGTACGAGGTGCGGTAGGGGCGGGTGTGCGGCATCTTCTGGAGAGTCTGCCGGATTGAGGCGCGGCGCCAATGTAGGGCGCGGGCCTTTACTACGTCGCCGTTGACGTCGCCGTCTGCCCCGAAGGGGCAAAGCACACTAGCCACGGGTGAAACCCGTGGACACGCCACCCGTGCCCCCTGCCGTTGACGTTGACGTTGACGTCGCCGTCT
>CAYRFY010000748.1:0-3660 GCA_964423635.1 uncultured Armatimonadia bacterium
GCTCTGCCGTTTTCAGACGTGCTCTGCCGTACGCCTTTGTTTGCCGTTCTCCGTGGAACTCCGTGCACTCCGTGTCTCCGTGGTCTGACGTGTCTTCCGCCGTTCGCCCCTGTTCGTCGTTCTCGCCCCCCCGGTCGGAGGCCCTTCGCCCCTGCACGTCGAACCGTGAATCACCCCTCACAGGAGGCTTCATCATGCGCATCTGGCTCTCCATACTGACGCTACTGCCGGCCATCGCCGCCCTGGCTCAGGCTCCGGACACCCTGGTGCTGGGCGACTTCGAGGTCGCCACCTGGCGCGGCCTTACCAAGAGCGACGAGCAGGTGAAGTCCGGGCAGTACGCCGGCAAGTGGGCAGACCTCAAGAGCAATCCCAGTATCCAGCCGGCCAGGGTACCGGCGGACTGGTCTTCCTACGACCGGCTCATCCTGTGGGTCTACTCGGCGAAGGCCAATGGGCAGGCCCTGACATTGGTGTGCAATTCCGACAATCCCGCCGACAAGGAGGGCTGGGACTACTTCTTCCACCACTTCCGCGTGGACTGGGAGGGCTGGAAGCTTCTGAACCTGCGCCTGGGAGAGGACATCCAGGGCACGCGGAAGCCCAAGGGGTGGGACCAGATCGACTATCTGAGCATCAGTGCCGGCGGCTGGGAGCATCACCCGCTGGAGGACACGGTGCTGTACTTCGACGACGTGCGCCTGGTGCGCGATCCGGCGAGGCTCGAGGTCGCGCCGGGGCGCTCCGAGCGCGCACAGGACGGCTCGACCTCCACAGCCTACGCCCTGACGGTGAGCAACCGCTCCGCGCAGCCGCGCTCGTTCGCGCTGCAGGTGAGCCGGACGCGCCCGGCCGATGGCAGCGGGGCCTTCGACCTCGAGGGCCTGCCGGAACAGACCGGGGAGATCGTCGCGGGTGGGACGCTACAGCTCACAGCTCGGCTGACGGCGACGCCGGCGCGGCTGGCCGGCCAAGCCCCGCTCTTGAGAGAGGAGTTCGTCGTGCAGGTGCCATCCGATACCCCCGACATTCCGGGGCCCCAGGTGACTCTGGGCGCCGCGGTGCCCTTGCCCGGGCGACAGCACCCCTTCTTGTTCGGCGACAGAGCCCTGTTTGACAGAGCCCTGCAGAGGGCCGAGAAGTACGAGTGGGCCAGGGCCGTTCTGGACGGCATCCTGCGCCAGGGGGAGGCGGCCCTGGAGGCCGAGCTGGTGATCCCGGATGAGGGGGGCCAGTGGGGCCACCACTATGTCTGCAAGGAGTGTGGCGCGAGGCTGAGGCATGAGGACGGCAAGCATCGCTGCCAAAAGTGCGGCGCCGAGTACAGCGGCTGGCCGTACGACCAGGTGATCGTCTCCGGCACCCACAGCCGGAACTGGTCCGCCGTGCAGAGCCTGGGCCTGGCCTACGCCTTCACCGGCAAGGAGGCCTATGCACAGAAGGCCCGGCAGATCCTCCTGGCCTATGCGGACAAGTACACCACCTACCCGCTGCACAATGTGAACAACAAGCTGAGCAACTCCGCGGCCCGGGTCTTTTCCCAGACTCTGGACGAGGCCTGTGCCATCATCGGCGTGGCGTGGGGGTACGACCTCATCTACGATAGCCCATGCTTCTCCGCCGAGGACCGGCAGGCCATCGAGGACCGGTTCCTGCGCGAGGTGGTCGAGACCATCCGGCGCAATGATTCGGGGATCAGCAACTGGCAATCGTGGCACAACGCGGGTGTGGCGGCGGTGGGTTTCTGCCTGCAGGACGGGGAATTGGCCTCCCACGCCATCCACGGCAAGAGCGGTCTGGTCTTCCAACTGCAAAACAGCGTCCTGACGGACGGCTTCTGGTACGAGGGCACCGCGGCGTACCACTACTACGCTCTGGATGCCCTGCGCTGGACCACGGAGGCCGCGTACTTCGCGGGGATCGACTTCTATGGAGACACGGCGTACAAGTCGCTGTACGATGCTCCGATCCTGTATGTGACCCCGTCCCTGGAGTTCCCGGCGGTCAACGACAGCGACATCTTCTCCATCAAGGGCCGCCACGGCTTCTACGACTTCGCCTTCGCCCGCTTCGGGGACCCGACGTACCTGACCGTGGCCGCCGGCGGGAACCGCAATAGCCGCGAGGCTCTGCTGTGGGGCGCGGAAGAGCTGCCTCCGGCGCCGGACCTCGCCCTGGAGAGCCGGGACTTCACAGGCCTGGGAGCCGCCGTACTCAGGCAAGGAGCCAAAGAGGAGCAGATGTACCTGCATCTCGACTACGGCCCTCACGGCGGCGGACACGGTCATCCGGACAAGCTTGCCGTGATCCTGCACGCTCTGGGAACGGAGCTGGCCCCCGATCCGGGCCGGCTGGCCTACGGCGCCCCCCTGCAGGGCTCGTGGTACCGGCAGACCTTCGCCCACAACACCGTCTGCGTCGATGGGCGCAGCCAGCAGGCCACCGAGGGCAAGCTGACCTTGTTCTTTTCCCAGCCGGGCCTGGCCATCGCCACGGCCTCCTGCGACACGGCCTACCCGGGGGTGGCCATGCAGCGCACGGTGGCTCTGACCGATGGCTACACGATCGACCTGTGCTCCGTCGAGAGCGAGGAGGAGCACACCTACGACTGGCTGTGGCACAACTTCGGCGAGCTGGTGCCCGGTCTTGCGGTGGAGGCCGGAGTCGAGCCGCCGGGCGAGGCCGCGGGCTATCAGCACATGCTGGAGGTCTCGGCGGCGAGTACCGCGGACACCTGGTTCGCGGACTTCCAGCAGGAGGACGCCAATGTGCGGCTGACGATGCTGGGTGTGCCCGACACGGACCTGTACTTCGGCACCGGCATGGCCCACAATCCCCCGCGCCCGTGCCCGATGGTGGTGGCCAGGCGGGAGGGCAGGCAAGCCCTGTTTGTCTCCGTCATCGAGCCCTATCGGTCGGAGGCACGGGTGACGGGGCTGGAGCTATTGCCGGTGGAGGGGGAACAGGGCGCGCTCGCAGTGCGAGTGCTGCGGGGTGAGGAGCATGATGTGCTGATGGTGGCGGACGCCCCCGGGCCGAGGACCTTCGGGACAATAGACACCACGGCCAGGGCCTGTTTCGCGCGACTGCGTGGCGGCGAGGTCGTTTCGGTGTTCCACGTGGAGGGATAGCGGCGGGGCGCAAGGGGCAGACAGTGCCACGCGCGGATTCGAGCGAAGCGATGCGGTGAACCGCCGCGCACCGGAGCGGGGAACGGCCATTGCCGTGCCTGCGCCGCACCGGCCCGCGGCGGCGGCGTGGCCCCGCCTGGGGCCCTACCGCACCGTCGCCGAGGACGGCAGGAGCAGCGCCTCCGTTTTCGTCTTCAGCATCCCGACGCCAACCGCGTGTGTCGCCATTGCCCTCTCATGGCGGTTGTGGTAGTAGAGGCCCGGCCGAAAAGTTGGGCCTGCCGTGGACATGTCACCTTGACGGTCAATTCCGCGCAGCGAGATAGCGGAGGATCTCACCCTATCCCGGGAGCTTCTTCGAGTTGCTCTTGCCGGGAGCGGACGCTCTCAGAATGGCATTCCCGGCGAAGGCGGGGTCTTCGGCCGGACTTCTATATGCCCACATGGGCGTGTTTCTTGAGGTTCGGAGAAAGCTCCGGAGCTGCAACCCGGCCGTTGGCGACCCCGTAGGCCGGGCTTTCCACTCAGA
>CAYRFY010000749.1:0-3653 GCA_964423635.1 uncultured Armatimonadia bacterium
GTTCGCCGTTGACGCCGCAGCCGTTGACGCCGTAGCCGTCAGCCGTTGACTCGCGACCCGCGACTCGCCGACTCGTGACTTCCCCCGAGGTGACCGATATGCACCGTATCTTGCCATCCCTCTGCCTGCTGCTGTTCGCCGTCCCGGCGCTCTGCGCCCCCGCGGCCGAAGTGCTGGAGGCGCAGCGAGAGCTGCTCCGGTCCATGTCGGTGACGGCCGAGACGCTGATGCCGCTTGCCATCGACACGGCGCTCGTGCGCGACGGTAGGGCGGCCGCCGTGATCTGCCACGCCGATGGCCCCGCGTGGCGGCAGGCGGCGGAGGCCATCGGCGCCGCCGTGGCCGAGGCAACCGGCGTGGCCCTGCCGCTGGTGGCCGATACCGACGAGGCCACAATACCCGCGGATGCCAATGTGATCCTCCTGGGGCACCTGGACAATAGCCCTACGGTGGCCCGGCTGTATCACAGCTTCTTCGTCTGCCTGGATCAGGGCTACACCGGGCGCACGGGCTACGTGCTGCGCTCGGTGCACGATCCCCTCGGCGAGGGCCGCAACTATCTCCTGGTGGGCGGCAGCTTCGCCGAGGGCACGCTTTGTGGCGCCGAGGCCTTCTGCGAGCTGGTGAGGCAGCGCGGAGAGGAAGGCCGGTTGAGCTTCGGGCGTCTGCTGCAGTTGCAGACGGATGCGACGGACCGTGCCGAGCCCGCTCCGGGGCCGATGACGGAAAAGCAGGTGGAAGACGGTGTGGCATCCGCCCGCAAGACGCTGTTTTCCCCGGGCCAGGGCCGCTCGGGAGTTGCCCAACTGGTCTCCTACGCGGCGCGCTATCACCGCACCGGCGACCCGCTGGCCCTCAAGGCCGCCCACGACATGCTCCTGTCGCTCCTGGAATACTACGAGACCGATGAGGTCATCAACCAGGAGGGCATGGCGCGGTATGACACCGACTTCCGGGACGCCTGGACCTACGAGATCGCGATCTGCTGGGACCTGCTGGAGGAAAGCGAGGCCTTCACGGACGAGGAGCGCCTCGATCTGACCAATCTCGTCCTCCGCCTGGCGCTGGAGTGCGTGCTGTACCAGCGCTATGACCGCCCGGACGTTCGCGAGCGCTGGCGGACGAACGAGGACATCGTCCACAACCACAATACCTTCCCGGCTCTGGGCATCTACTTCGCGGGCCGCTACTTCCAGCGGCACTACAAGCTCCCCGCGGCCGAGGACTGGCTTGCCGTGGCCCGGGGCATCTTCAACGGCCAGAAGCACAGCAGCAAGCCGCAGGAGGATGCCGCCTCCTACCAGTGGCTCCCCATCATCCACACGATGATCTACTCCCTGGCCGAGGGCGATCCCGCGTTCTTCGCCGAGGGCCATGCGAAAGACACGGCCAGGGTGGCCATGATGGTGATGGATAACGCCGGCTACCAGGCGGCCTTTGGAGACCACGAGGCGCTCCGGTCCAGCTCTGGCATTGGCCAGGCCCTGCGGATGATCGCCTGGTACCACAAGGACCCACAACTCCTGTGGGGCGCGGAGCGGGCGGGGAACACCTCGGCCCGCCTGGGGCAGCTCTACCATCTGCCCCTCACTCCCGTCGAGCCTACGGGGCACACCGGGCTGTCGCTGGCTCTGCTGCCCCGGCAGTGCTATGACTATGCCGCCCGCAATTCGCAGTATCCCACGGCGCCCAATGTGCCCTACCAGCAGACCTTCGACAAGCTGGCGCTCCGCGACGGGCTGCGGCCGGAGGATGCCTACCTGCTCGTGGACGGTTTCGGACGTGGCAACCACATGCACTTCGATGCCAATGCCATCATCCGGTTCGCGGCCGGCGGCGAGCCGCTGCTGGTGGATGGCGAGTACATCAAGAACGCCCCCAAGTACCACAACAGCCTGGTGATCCTCCGGGACGGCCGCTCGGAGCTGACCCCGGCGGTGACCGGCCTTTCGCTTGCCGAGCAGGTGGGCGAGGTGAGCTTTGCCGGCACCTACCTCACCGACTACAACGGCACCCGGTGGGACCGCGCCCTCATCTGGCGCCGGGGCGGCTACTTCGTGGTGAGCGACCGGGTGCAGGCACAGGTGGCGGGGGATTACACCCTGCGCTGCTGCTGGCGGCCGTGGGGCAAGGCGAGTCTGACCGACGGAAAGCTCACCGTCCACCACCCGCCCATGCGCCTGAGCATCCGCAATGCCGACGGCGCGGCCTGCTCGCTGGAGGCGCTCAAGCAGGTGGAGCGCATGGATGTCAGTCGTCTGTCCCAGCAGGTGAGCCTGTCTCTTGATGAAGGCGACAGCTACCGGTTCCTCAACCTGATCTCCGCCAGCCCGCTGGAGGCGCCCGCGGACCGCACCCTCCGGCGCATCGGGGAGGCCACGGCCGTAGTCACCGGGCCGGAGGGCGCGGACCTGATCGTCCTGGAGGGGCAGACGGCGCCGGTGGAGGGCCTGAGCACCGACGCGGCCCTGGCGCTGTTCTCCGCGGACCGCCTTGCGGTGGCGCAATGCACGACACTCGCCGACCGCGCCGAGATCCTCGCCGCCTCCCGCCCGGTCTCGCTGGAGCTTGACCTCGGGGCAGGCACCGGCTCCCTCGTGGCCCGGGAGGCGACGGAGGCGAAGCTGCGCGTGGGAGCCGGGGCTACCGTCGCCGTGGATGGCAAGGCGGTAGCGGTGGACGCTCGGGGCTACGCCGGCCTGGCATTGCAGTCGGGGACGCATGCCGTGGAGGTGGACAGGGTCGCCGGGTATGAGGCGTACTCAGCGGCCGTGGCCTCGGCCGCGGCGGCTCCGACACACCCCGGCCGCGAGCTGACGGCCGCCGGTGAAGCCCTGGCGCCCTTGGAGCCCGCCTGGTCTCATGAAGGCTTCAGCCCGCGACCCGAGGCGCTGCCGGTGGCCTCCGTCTCCGCTTCCCGGGCGCCCCGCCGGAGCTTCAGTCCTCTGGAGAAGCTGGTGGACGGCGCCTTCTCCAGCTGCGCCAATTCCGTGCAGTGGCCCGCGGGAGTCGCGCCGGTGGTGACGCTCACTTTGGAGGAGGAGCAGCAGGTGAGCTCGGTGGTCCTGCGTGAGTGGCACATGTCCGGGGCCTGGAACGTAGGGTTAAGGAAGCTGGAGATCAGCAGCGACGGGTTCGACAGAGACATCCGCGCCATCGAGGGACCCTTCGTCGAGGCCGGGACGCAGTCGTGGGGCGCCAATGTGAACACTCTCATGGAGGTGAAGGTAGGTCAGCGTGCCTCCTCGCTTCGATTGACGCTTGAGCCCGCGCGAGAGGACGCCTCGGTCTACATCGCCGAGGTCGAGGTGCTGGGCACCCGTGCCGGGGCCCGCCCGCGGATCGGGGCCATCGCCACCGGCGATCTCACCGGCGACGGGGTGCCTGAGCTGGTGGTCTGCAGTGCTTCCGGCGAGGTGGCGGCCCTGTCGGCGGAGGGGGAGCAACTGTGGCTGACGGGCATCGAGGGGCGGCCACAGGTGGGGGCCCTGGGCTGCGTGGACGTGGACGGCGACGGGCGCTGCGAGGTGGCGTACGGAACGGGCTCGGCGCGTCTGGGTCTGCTCTCGCCAACGGGAGCGGAGCTGTGGACGTCGGAGTTGCCCCGCTACCGGGGCGGGACGAGTGAGGTACGGACCCTCACTGTCGCCGAG
>CAYRFY010000750.1:0-3651 GCA_964423635.1 uncultured Armatimonadia bacterium
GTGCCACTGTGGAGCGTCTTCAACACGTGCGGCGTCTCCTGGCGAGACGGGCAGTACGCCTTCGACTACGCCCTCTTCGACCGCTTCGTCTCGACGGTCGAGGAGGCCTTCCGCGGCAACTTCCGCATCATCTGCGTGGGCATCGCCGCCGGTATCTCTGAGGACAGGACCCGGCTTCTCAGCGGCGATATCACGGTGACGAGCGCCGACGGGGCGCCCGACGCGGAGCGGTCCTTCGCCAACGTGCCGACAGATGATCCACGGTACCGCGAGTTCCTCGGGGGCTTTATGCACGCCATGCAGGAGCACCTGCGCGCCAGGGGGTGGCTGGAGAGCGTCTACTTCAAGGTGCTCGACGAGGTGCGCGGGGAGACTGTGCCGGCGGCGCTCAGCCTGCGTGCCTACATCAAGTCATGGGCCCCGGAGATCAGACTCGACGAGACCATTCTGGATGCGGGGGTGCTGGATCAGGAGCATGTGGATCTGCCCATCGTCTGCAATTTCATCGCTCCTGGCAAGCTTGAGAGGATGGGTGAGCTTGCGGCGCAGGGCCGGGAGGTCTGGACTTACAACAGCTACCTCATCATGGTGGACCTGCCCGCGGTGCACACCAGCATCAAGGGCTGGGTCAGCTACCTGTACGGCCTGAAGGGCTACATGCACTGGGCCTGGGCCTGGAAGCCCGACGCGTGGGAGAACGCCTACACCGAGGATATCGGGGCCGGAGGGGGCTTTTTGGTGTACTTCGACCGCGAGCGCAAGAAGGTGATCGACTCTATCCGCTGGGAGCTTCTGCGGCAGACCTCCCAGGACTACGAGATGTTGCGTATGCTGGGTGAGAGGGGCGGGGACAGTAGTGGGCTCTGCCGCGAGCTTATCCGCGGTTTCTCGGACTACGACACCGACCCGGCGCGGTTCCGGCAGATACGGCATAAGCTCATGGTGGCGCTGGATGCCCATATAGGCACTTAGCCGGCCCCGTCGCCGGAGCCGCGTCCGGGCATCCGCCGTGACTGCGACGCCGGTGAGTACGCAAGCGGCCTGTTTGCACCAACGATCTGTGAAGCCGACAAACTGCCCCGCTGCTGGTTCGGCTCTGTCGATTGACGGAACGACGGCGGGGGAGCGAGGGAGATGCATGGACTACACCGCCGCCGTTCGGCCTGCGCTGCTCCCTGTGACGATGCTGCTGTCTCTGGTGCCGGGCGCCGCGGCGCTGCCGGTCGAGCCATACTGCTCGCGGCCGACTCCCGACGAGATGGACTTCGCCGAGCAGTGGAAGCGCTTCCTGCTGGGACAGGGCCAGGCGGCCACCGGGCGCTACGTGGCGGATCTGCCGTTCTCGTTCAAGTGCGGGGAGCGGAGCAGCCGGGAATGGGTGCGGCTTGAGACGGCGCAGATCGAGTCCGGGGACTGGCAACAAGATGGGACCCGTACCCATGTCCTGAGGTGGCGAGACGAGCAGACCGCGCTCTGCTGCGAGATGA
The DNA here is from genome assembly GCA_964423635.1 of uncultured Armatimonadia bacterium. Taxonomy (GTDB): domain Bacteria; phylum Armatimonadota; class Zipacnadia; order Zipacnadales; family JABUFB01; genus CAYRFY01. Next base: position 1,488 of record CAYRFY010000750.1, read on the forward strand.
GGCTGAAGGAGTTCCGGGGCTATCCCGCCTTTCATTGGGTGGTGGAGGTCTGCAACGAGGGCCCCGGTGATTCGGCGAAGGTGCATGACTTCTGGGGTATCGACACGTGCTGGAACGCCGCGGACGGCTCAATGCCGGTGTTGCATCGTTCCGTGGGCTCGCCGGGGCACGAGGACGACTTCCAGTTCCGCAGCGAGGTGATGCACAACTCGATGTGGGACAAGAAACGCCGCATCTCGATGGACACGCCCTGCAACACCCGCTGGGGTGAGGTCCACGCCTACAACATCCCCAACGACCACCGCTCCAGCGCCGTCTGGCTGCCGTTCTTCAACTATCAGACGGGCGGCGACGGGCTCATCACCGGACTGGGATGGAGTGGCGCCTGGAGAGCGTACTTCGACCACCAGGGGGGCGGCGCGTCCACGATCCTGGCCGGTGTGGAGAATCTGGAGACGATCCTGCATCCGGGCGAGGCGGTGCGCTCCACGCTGAACCTCGCCCTCTATTGGCAAGGCGAGCTGATGCACGGCCAGAACATGTTCCGCAGACTGGTCCTGGAGCACTTCACTCCGCACCTCGACGGCAAGCCGGTGGAGCCACCGATCTCTGGGGTCGTCTGGGGGGGCATCCCGTCCGAAGAGCATCTGGAGATCATCGAGAAGGTCCGGCAGTATGAGATCCCCTTCGATGTCTACTGGTTCGATGCGGGCTGGTACGGCACCGGGACCGTGCCCTCGTACACGGTGTTCGAGGGTGACTGGGGGACCATGGCCGGGGACTGGCGGCCGAACCCCAATTGGCACGGCGGCACGCTGAAGCCGGTCAGCGAGGCGGCGCATGCGGCGGGGATGAAGTTTCTCGTCTGGGTGGAGCCGTGCCGGGCGCTGCACGGCCGGCCGATCACGCTACAGCACCCGGAGTTCTTCCTGACCGGCAACCCGGACGGTCAGGTCCACGACGGCCAGACGCTGCTTTTGGACCTCGGGAAGCCGGAGGCTTTCGAATGGGCTGTGGAGGTGGTCTCCGGCCTCATCGAGGACTACGCCATCGACTGGTATGAGGAGGACTTCAACCTCGACCCCAACCCCTATCTGGAAGCCGCCGCCGAGGCGGACCGCTGGGGGCTGGGGGAGATGCGCTTCATCGAGGGGCATTTCGCCTTCTGGGATGCCCTCCTGGAGCGGTTCCCGCATCTCTCGATCCTCAACTGCGCCAGCGGCGGACGCCGCATCGACCTGGAGTCGATCTCGCGCGGCCAGCCCCTGTGGCGCAGCGACTACAACTGCTTTCCCGAGGCGACCGCGGAGTCCACCCAGGACCACAGCTACGGCATCCAGCACTGGCTCCCGATCCAGGGCAGCATGATCCGCGGCTGGTCGCTTTTCGACACTTACGAGGCCCGCTGCGCCCTGAGCCCCGGGATGGAGAACGCCGTCGTGGCCAAGACGCCGGAGGAGTGGCTGCAGATCAAGGCCAACGTCCTGCAGGCCAGGCGCTGCAAGAAGTACTTCTCCGGCGACTACTATCCACTCACCAACCAGCAACGCGACCCGGCCGCCTGGACGGCCTACCACCTCTTCCTCCCCGACGAGCGGGAGGGGATGCTCGTGGCATTGCGCCGCCAAAAGAGCGACGTCGCCGCGATGACGTTTGACCTGCTGGCGATCGACCCGGCCAAGGACTGGGAGTTCGAGGACTACGACACCGGCAAGAGGTGGGAGGTCTCGGGCAAGGAGATTCGCGAGAAGGGTTTCGAGGTCGTGATCCCCAACCGGCGGGATTCGAGGCTCATCTTCTATCGGCGGGTGCTCGGGGGACACCATTTCTAGAGGTGCGGCCGAGAAGCCCGCCTTCGCCGAGAGTGCTATTCTGAGAGCGTCTGCTCCCGAAGGGAGCAGCTCGAGGAATCCGCCGGGATCCAGCGAGATCCTTCGCACAAGCGGCGCAAACCTGAGCTTGCGCCGTCCGGGCTTGCGAAGCCGGCGCTCCAGAATGACATCCTCACGCCAGCCCCGGCTTTGCGGCCGGGTCTCCAGCGCGTTGGCACCTGGCCCCCATTCACCGCGCGATCTCGACACGGGCAGGATCGTTGGGGGCGTGGTGCAGGGACATCCGCCAGGGGACCAGTCCTCCGGACCCCGTCACTATGGCTCCCGCGGCG
>CAYRFY010000751.1:0-3642 GCA_964423635.1 uncultured Armatimonadia bacterium
CCCGCAGCGTGAGCGGCGTCTTCCGCGCGCTGCGCACGATCCCGGTCATGGTGAGCATCGTCAAGGACATGGAGTACGGTCAGGGCGATTACTTCTTCATCATGGACCAAACGGGCAAGATGCTCATGCACGCCGCCCAGGAGGAACTGGTCGGGACCGACATGTCGGAGAAGACCGACCCCGAGGGCAAGCTCTTCATCAAGGACATGCTGACCGTCTGCGACAAGGACGGCGGTGGCTTCGTGGAATACGTCTGGGACAAAGAGGGCGCCAGGGCCCCGGTGCCCAAGGTCACCTACGCCAAGCTTCACCCCGAATGGGGCTGGGTCATCTCCTCGGGCGTCTACGCCGATGACGTGCAGAAGTCGATGGCGGCCATCGTCACCGCCGTGTGCGTGGGCGGTCTGCTCATCCTCGGCCTCGCCGGGCTGCTCTCATGGGCCCTGAGCCGCGCCATCGCCGGCCCCGTCGGCCAAGTCGCCAAGGCCGCCGAGGGGATCGCCCAGGGATACCTCGACCAGGACATCGGCTACCAGTCCGGCGACGAGATCGGCAAGCTGGCGGAGTCATTCCGGGTGCTGGTGAGCAACCTGCGAGACGTGGTGGGACGCGTCCAGCTCGCTACGGATGAAGTGGGCTCCGGCAGCGACGCAGTCAACGTCGCCGCCCAGAGCCTCTCCGAGGGCGCCACCGAGCAGGCCGCCAACGTGGAAGAGGTCTCCAGCTCCATGGAGGAGATGAACAGCTCCGTCCAGCAAAACGCGGACAACGCCCTCCAGACCACTCAGATCGCCGAGAAAGTGGCGACCGATGCCGAAGAGGGCGGCAGGGCCGTGGCCCAGACCGTCTCTGCGATGACAGACATCGCCGAGAAGATCGGGATCATCGAAGAGATTTCTCGCCAGACCAACATGCTGGCCCTCAACGCCGCCATCGAAGCCGCCAGGGCCGGAGAGCACGGCAAGGGCTTCGCCGTGGTCGCCGCCGAGGTCCGCAAGCTCGCCGAGCGCAGCGCCGCGGCCGCCAAGGAGATCGGAACCCTCTCCACCGGTAGTGTGCAGATCTCCCGCCAGGCCGGGGAGCTCCTGGACCAGATCGTGCCCGGCATCAAGCGCACCGCCGAGCTCATCGCCGAGATCAACGCCGCCAGTGGCGAGCAGTCTCATGGTGTGCAGCAGATCACCACGGCCGTCGAGGAGCTCGACGGCGTCATCCAGCGCAATGCCGCCGCATCCGAGGAGCTGGCGGGTACCAGCGAGCAACTGTCCTCACAGGCGGGAGACCTGCGGGAGGCGGTGGGCTTCTTCAAGTTCAGCAGCTCCCGGGTCGGCAGACGCCCCCGGGCGGCGCGTCCCGCCGCCGCGCCGCGCAGGCAGGTCACCGTCGCGCCCGCGAGTGACGGCCTCGACCTCCACCTGGCCGATGACACCGCCGATGACGAGTTCGAGCGCATGTCCGCCTAGCCGACTTCACCCAGGCCAGACAACGCGAGCCCCGCCACCAACTGGTGCGGGGCTCGCCCGATTCCAATCATCATAGGAGGGGAGCCCCCCACCGGGGCCGAAATACCGCCCTGTCGCCTTACCTCAAACCAAAGAGGACGCCATGAAGCAAGTTCGAGTGGGCATCGTCGGCATGGGCATCGGCAGACCGAACGCCCTGGGGATGTCGCGGAACCCCCGGGGACGAGTGGTGGCTCTGTGTGACCTCGAGACTCCCCGCATGGAGAGCTTCGCCCGCGAGCTGCCCGAGCCCGTGAAGCTCTACACCGACTACAAGCAGATGTGCCGCGACAAGCAGATCGACGCCGTCTTCGTGGGCACCCCCAACCAGTGGCACGTACCCATTGCCCTCGAGGCCGTCAAGCACGACAAGCATGTGATGGTGACCAAACCCCTGGCGGACTCGGAGAGGGCGGCTCAGAAGCTGGTGGAGGCCGCCGAGGCGGCCGGGGTCGTGAACATGATGTCGCTAAGTACGCGCTTCGGCCAGGCTTGCCGCTATCTGGGCCAGGTCAAAGCTCAGGGCGATTTCGGCGACCTGTACTATGCCCGCGCCCGCAGTATCCGTCGCAGCGGCATCCCCGCCTGGAACCTGGGCTTCATCCAGAAGGGCGGCGGCGCCTTCCGCGATATGGGCGTCCACGTGCTCGACGCTGCCTGGTGGCTTCTCGGCCTTCCCACACCCATCAGCGTCACCGGCGTCGCCGGCGCCCGCTTCGGTCCCCGAGGCCTGGGCTACTGGGACTTCAAGCCTCCCGAGAAGAAGGTCTACTCCCAGTACGCGGCCGATGACTACGCCGGCGGCTTCATCCGTTTCGAGGGCGACATCGGGCTCCAGGTCGAGAGCTTCTGGGCCTCCCATCAGCCCGAGGAACTCCAGATCGAGCTCTTCGGCACCGAGGCCGGCGCCCGCCTCTCCCCCACCACCATCTTCCGCACCCGGCACGGCGCGCCCCAGGACATCGCCGTCAACCACCCCAAAGGCTACGAGGTCTGGGATGCCATCGCCGGCCACTTCATCGACTGCATCCTGGACAATACGCCCTGCGGGGCCCCGCTGCGTCACGGCCTGATCGTGCAGCGGATGATGGAAGCGATGCTCAAGAGCGCCCAGACGGGCAAGGAAGTCAGGCTGGACCGCGGCTCAAAGTAGCGCACAACGGCCCGGTGACGGCCGGGCATGGCACACAAGGAGCCCCCACTCATGAGACTGGGATTCATCGGTCAAAACGACCTGCCCGGCGTCGAGGCCGACGCCGGATTCGCCAGACAGCACGGCTTTTTCGGACTGGAATTCAACTACTGGGGCGATTTCGAGCAACTCACCGTCGAGACGGTGTCCGCCATGCGAGAGCGCCTGGACGCCCGGGGAGTGGCCACCTGCGCGCTGGGACTCTGGGGCTGGAACCACCTGGACCCCGACGCTCAGGAGCGCCGGCGCGCCCACGAGATGCTCAGCCGCGCCATCGACTTCGCCCAGATCCTGGGGGCGGAGGTGCTCATCGTCGGCGGCGGTCAGTTGCCGGACGCCACCATCGAGCAGAATGCAGCGGAGTTCGCCCGCGTCTTCCCGCCCTTCCTCGACCGCATCGCTCTGGCGGGTCTTAGGCCGGCAATGTACGCCGTTCACGGCAACAGCTTCTTCACCTCCATCGAGGCCTATGAGCGCGTCTGGGAGCAGTTCCCCCAGATCGGCATCAAGTTCGACCCCGCAAATTGGTGCCACCACGGCGATGACTACCTGTCCATCCTGCGCAACCACGGCGACAAGATCGCCCACGTACATATCAAAGAGCACCTGTACTTCAACGGCGAACTCGTCTCCCAGCCCGCCGCCGGGATGGGCGATATCGCCTGGGGCAAGGTGATGGCCTTCCTCTACGAGCACAACTACGAAGGCTACCTCTCTTTCGAGCCCCACGGTCCGCTCTGGGCCCGGCCTCCCCTGCGGGAGAAGATGCTGCTGCTGAGCAAGAAACACCTGAGCCAGTTCCTGATGTCACCGGCTTAGAAGCCCGGCTGAGAAGCCGGGGCTGCCGCAAAAATGTCATCATCAGCGTCAATCTCGCGTAGCGAGATAGCGAAGAATCCCGTTGAATGCCAGGGGATTCCTCGAGCTGCTCCCTCCGGGAGCGGACGC
>CAYRFY010000752.1:0-3641 GCA_964423635.1 uncultured Armatimonadia bacterium
TTTCTGGAGGATACGCATCTCGCGTTCCCAGCGTGCCAGAACCATCCCGATGTCAAGCCCAATGCCGTCATCTTCGTCGGGACTCGCGACCGGCAGTTCGAGCAACTTCAATGCCACCTCGTCGCCGCTCAGGTGTGCTCGGTAGACAAGTTTCTGCCCGCCTGACGCGACTGGACCCGTCACCGAGCTGAACTCGGGCCACGCCGCGCGGACGTCTCCAGCAGTCGGGGCTGCGCTGTCCACCATTCCGGGACCCCCAGTCGAAGGACGCGTCCTGCTCAAGGCCAGCCTGCGAGGCCACGGCGATGCTCCCGTGTCGCGCAGCTACTGGATGCACCAGCGACTCTTCGCCTCAAACCACGCGTATCCTCCACGATCCTGATTGCGCGTAGACGCGGGGCCTGTCTGGGTGGAGTTGCCTGCATCCTCCTCACCACCCTCCCCCCCATATCCACCGCCACCACCTTCAGCCTCAATACCCCCTCGATCATCCGGTGGTCGGAGTGCTCGGTCTTTCTCGTCTTCAGGCTCAGGGCCTCGAAGTACGGGCTCAGCCACAATTGGTCTATCCTCGACAGCGGCAGGTGGCTCATGAACGTGTTCGGCCAGCCGCTGCCCGCATCCTTATGCGCATCCCGCAAGGGCGGGCTGAGCGTGCGGAGTATCGAGTCCCCGCCGGGGGTGTTGAAGTCCCCGCCCAGCAGGACGGGGGTGTGGGCGGCGTGCGCGCGTACCACCTCGGCTACCGGTCTCAGCCATTCCAGCCGCGCTTTGTGCCGCCCCGAGCCCTCCCGCCAGGTGGTCGGGTTCCAGATGTCATAGCGCAACACCGGCTGCAGCAGATGGATGGAAACCACCACCATCCTCACCATCGGCGCCTTGTCCACACGCACCTCACTCGCCGCCGCGCATCGGGAGACCAGGGCCGCCTCCGGCAGCTCGCGCTGCACGCCCCGGGCGATGACCGCGCAGTCCGCGCCGGTCACCATCGAATAGTGGGGTCTGTCGGCCAGCAATTGCTCCAGCTTGTGGCGCGAGGGGGCCTCCTGCAAGAGCAGCAGGTCCGGGTCGCGGGCAAGCGCGTCTTCGACCGCGGCCAGATGGCCGGCGTCGCAGTTGAGGGACACCACTTTCAGCCGGGTCTCGCCCGGCGCGGGCGCGGGCACCTCGCGGTAGGCCGGGAGCACTAGCCGCAGCATCGACACAGGCTCCTCGGCGATGGTGACGACGGCCAGCGCCCACAGGACCAGGGGCAAGACCCCCACGGCCGGGCGGTCGCGCCGAAGGGTGAAGGGCGCCAGGGCCAGGCCGATGACCTCCCAGAACCAGAACGGCCACACGGTGATGGGGTCCACGTTCAGAGGGCGGAGCAGGTAGAGGCCCGACAGGGCGAGACAGAGCACCGCCGAGAGCCAGGCCAGAGCCCGGCGCAGGGGTTCTGGATGCTGCAGAGCGTGGGCGGGTCCCAAGTGCATACCTCCGAGGTCGCTCGCGGTCACGACGCCGCGGCCGGTTCGTCCAACGTCTTTCCCCGGAGCCCTTCGGGCTCCTCCTATCCCCGTCGGCGGCCGCATCTCGGCAGGCCTCCATCCCGCCCGTGCCGAACCTTCCCCATAGCTCGTGCGCTCCTCAGCGACCAGCCCGCCGGAGGTGGAATGTCATGCGTCTTGGCTCCCTGGCAGTCCTGGCCGTCTTGCCTCTTGCCCTTTGCGCTCCCTGTGTAGGGCAGCTCCCCGCCGCCCCCTCGGAGGCCCAACTGCGCGACATCCTCGCCCGCGTCCACAGCGAAAGCACCGCTCACTCCTCGGGCGAGACCCGGGAAGCGGTGGCCGAGTTGATCGAGGACCTCGCCGGCGAGGAAGACCGGCTGTGGAATAACGCCGGAGTGCTCATGGTCCTCCGCGGGCACCCGTGGGAGGCCCTGCGCTGTCTGATCGAGGCCGCCCTGCCGGAACTCGACGACCCCGATGCGCTGAACAACATCGCCTTCTCACTGCTCCTGCTGGGGCAGGGCGAGGATGCCGAGCGTATCTTGCTGTATGCCACAACCACCTGGCCCCAGTTCCCACCTCCTTGGGTGAATCTGGCCCGGGTGTATGTGGATGAGGGCGACTATCCGGCGGCGCAGGAGTGTCTGCGCCACATCCGGGAGCTGGCTCCGGGGGCCTCCGAGGGCGAGGAACTCGCCGGGAGAATAGCCATCCGCCGCGGAGACGGTGCCGCCGCCGCCGAGGCCTTCGTCGCCCTCTCCGCTCTGGACCCGGGCAGTCCGCTCCTGCCCGACATCCGTGCGGCCACGACGGGCGCGGAGGTGGAGGCGGCCGCCCGGAGCCGGGCGGCGCCGATACCCATGCCCCGGCACTTCGTGGAGCTCCCCGAGTTCGCCGGAGACTACGTGCCACTCGTGCTGGAAGAGCTCGCCGCTGCGCCCTGGGGCATTCGCTTCGAGCACTACAGCCGGATGGGGGTGCAGACGCCCCGCCAGAATGCCCAGCTCACTCCCGAGATATGGGATCAGCTTCCCGACAATATCAAGGCCATCTTGCGGAGCCAGGGCCTGGCTCCGGGGGCGTCGGTGGAGGTACTCAGTCCAACGGCCTCCCGCATGGACTATCCGCACCTGAACCTGCGCATGAACCGCGACTGCACCCTGTTCCGCGCCGCGCTCCGGCGTCTGTACCAGGAGAGCGCGCTGAGCAGGCTGCTTGGCGATGAGCTGGATCGGCAGCACGAGTTCGGCCGGGAGTACGCCGAGGCCGTTCGCGCCGGGGCCGACCCCCTGGCGGCTATGGACCACTACTGCGACCGGTGCATCACCTCCCTGGAGGGACACCACGCGCAGTTTTGCACCGAGCTGGACAGCGCGCGGCAGCAGGCCAACCGGCTCACCTCACGCTACTGGCTGCGCCAGGCCACGATGATCGCCATGGCGCCGGAGGAGCATCGAGCCGCCGAGGCCAATTACCTTGAGCGAGTCGCGGCCATGTCCAACCAGCGCCATACCGGCGCCATCGTCCAGTGGCTGGAGATGGGCAAGCGGCCCGTTGCCCTGGACCGCGAACTGACCGATATCATGGCCGACGCCCTCCACACCGCCGCCGCGGCCCGGGAGTTCGAGGCCTGGTGTGAGAGACAGGGCTGGAACGATGATCTCGACTGGGAGATGGAGGACGACGGCGAGCCGCTGGACCCCAATATCTCCCTGTGGGTGGGCCTGAATCTGGGCGTCTTCGCCGTCAAGGTAACGCCGGACTCGGTATCCATCGAGGGCGGTGAGGGCATCGTTGCCGAGGCGTCCTTCGACTGGGGGGACATGGAGGTTACTCTCGGCATCGGCGGCGGCGCCAGCCTCCCGACGGTCGGACCCCTTGGCGGCTCCGGGAAGATGCTGGGAGTGGTCCGCCTCGGCGGACGCGAGGGCGCGGCCCTGGGGATCCGCAGCAGTCTGCAGGCGACGGCCGGCTCGCCGGTGAGTGGCGTGGACTACAACATGGTCGATCAGTATACGTGGCTGGTGAGTGCGGGGAGGTAGGGGGAGGGCGGCAGGGGAGAAGCAGGGGAGAAGCAGGGGAGAAGCAGGGGAGAAGCAGGGAAGAGGCAGGGAAGAGGCAGGGAAGAGGCAGGGAAGAGGCAGGGAAGAG
>CAYRFY010000753.1:0-3613 GCA_964423635.1 uncultured Armatimonadia bacterium
GGCCGTCGAGGTCGGTCTCGGGCAGAGACAGGTCGGCGCCCTGCCGGGCGAGGATGTCGGCGGCGATGGTCTCGGGGCCGACGGAGCCCTCCGGCGGGCCGTCCAGGCCGGCCAGGGTCTCCAGCGTCTCGGGGGTGTGCTCCGGCTCCCGGGCGGCCGCAGGGTCGCCGATCTCCATCAGATAGCGGTTGAACCAGGCGTATGCCTCCTCCCGCATGGGGAGGCTGTAGTCGTGCTGCCAGTCGTACTGCGTGCAGACCACGTCATCTCCGCGCCCGAAGAGCTCGTAGACCCCACGGATCTCGGGATAGCCCTCCTGAGGCAGCCAGGCCGTCCAGTCCTGGGTGACGCAGATGAGCAGCGCCGGCCCGGGCGCGAAGCGCGCCGCCAGCTCGGGGGTATCCGTCTTCGTGAGGATCCCCGGCACGTGGTTGCACATGCAGTGATGACTGTCGATGGACAGAATGCGCCGGAACTCCGAGACCATGCAAACGGGAATGGCCACATCAAGCCGGTCCTCAATGGCCATCATGTAGAACGTCTGCTGCCCGCCGCCCGAACAGCCGGTGCAGCCCAGGCGGTCTGGGTCCACCTCGGGCAGAGAGCACAGCAGGTCCACGCCGCGGATGTTGTTCCACGCCATCACCGTCATCGGGACCAGACCGGCCGCCCAGTTGTAGGCATGCACGCTGTCCACCGCCAGCACCACGTAGCCCTTGCGGGCCAGGCCGATGAGCCGCGCCTGCACCGTGGGGTGCCTGGCCCCGTTCTCGAAGTGACCGTGGGGGCACAGGATCCCGGGAGCCGGGAACCGGGCCTCCTTGGGCATGTACAGATACCCGCCGGCGTAGTACCCGGGCCATGTCTGCCAGTAGATGCGCTGCACCGTGTAGCCGTCGCGGTCCAGCGTCCCCGATACGTGCGGGCTCAGCGCAACTCGCTGCGGCAGCGGCCACAGTCCCAGGCAGGTCAGCACGTGCCCGCGCACCTCGGCGGCGTGGGCCTGCCACTCTTCGGCCGTCTGGGCCTGGAAGAACTTGGGCGCCGCCATGCGATCGAGGTAGGCCTGTTGCGCCGTCTTGATCTCGTCCTCGCCGAGCAGTGTCCACAGCCTGGCTTGATCGGTCACTATGCGGGCTTCCTCCGGTATCCCCACGGCGATTGACACGTCATCCAGCTCGCCGCTAAAGGGCTGATCGGCGTCCAGGTTGTTCCCCAGGCACAGGGAGACCTCCTGAGGACCGCCGTGGCCGGCGGCGGCCAGGCTCTGCAGGTCACCGTCCACAAAGAGCATGGCCAGGTTGCTTCTTGCGTCGTAGCACCCCAGCACGCGGTGCCACCGACCGTCGTCGACACGTTGCCTGCTCAGGAGCTTCGTTCTCTGCCACGACCATAGCTCAAGCGCCGGCTTGCCGGGCTCGCGGCCCAGGGTGAAGCTGTAGCTCACAATGCCGCCGGGACGGTCCTTGGTCATCAGCAGGGTGCTGAAACCAAGGGAGGGCGACACGCGCAGCAACAGTGACACGCTGAAGCTCTCGGTGCTGTCGAAGGCGGTCGCCGCGGAGGTGGGCACCCGCACCCGGCCGCCGCCGGAGAAGCGCAGGGCCCGCCCTGCCCCGGGCGGGCCCTGCACGCTCTTCACCCCGGAGGCCGTGCCGTGTAGCCCGTGGGGGCCTGCGTCGGCGATGCGGGAGGTGTCGCCATCGTCGAAGGTCCAGTGGGCGCTGGGCTCCAGTCCGTGAGCGGCGCCGGACAGCACGATCCACAGGACGAGCAGTGGCGGCATGGCTGACCTCCCGCAGGTCCATGGAGACGGCACGCGCACCGGCGGCATGCTCCCTACTCGAGCTCCAGGAATCCCGCGCGGTCCGTGTTCCAGGTGGCGTGGTTCGTACCCACCCACAGCACCCAGGGCGGCCCGGCGGTCTTCCGCACGGAGAGGCTGAAGGCCACCTTGCGGTGCGCCCCGGGGTCGATCCCCAGTGAGGCGAAGGGGACCCGCCATTCCGCCGTCCAGCGGTCGCCTCCGATCACCCTCGCCGCGTACTGCACACCCTCGGCGGCCTGCTTCACGGCCTTGGCCGGTGCCCCTGCCTCGTCGCTGGCGGCGAAGTGGCCGGAGGGGTATCCCCGGAGAATGAGTATCGGCGCCTCGGGCCCCGCGCTCGTGTTGCGGAAGGCCAACTCCACGGCGTCATTGCCGCCCCAGGTGTCTCCCATCTTCAGAGGTTCCTCGGCGGAGACCTCGTTGTCCACCGCGACATACAGGTACGTCCCATCGTGCCACAGCCAGGCCCGGCCGGCGGGCTTGACCTTCGCCCCCTCCAGGTCCTGCTCGATGGCCATGGCCTGCTCGAGGTTGAGCCCGTTCCACTCGGCAGGCCGCAGGTCTCCGTCGATGGTCGCCGCCTGCGACAGGCGCGGCACCGCGAAGGTCGGCGGGGGCCCGGTGCGCTGCGGGGTTTCGGGTTTGGCCGCAGGCATATTGTCCGGGTAGCGAATCTCCGTCTCCACCGGCCATGTCACGCGGTACTCATCCTGCCGCAGACCGATCTGCTCCACCGGGATCTCCTTGAACCCCAGCGCCCACGCCGGGGATTCGGGCTTCAGACGGAAGTCGAGATTGTCCGCGTCCACGAATAGCGGGTCCTCGCCGACGAGGTTGTCCTCCAGCGTCACCCCCGGCCTCGCCTTGGCCTCGATCTCATCCCAGCGCCCGCCCCAGCAGACGTTGCGGGTCACGATGTTGCCTCGGGGCTCGGCGTAGTTGCCTTCCAGGTAGGTCAGAAGCTGCGGGTACTTGCTTGGCCACGGCTCCTCCTTGTACGGCACCTCCTCCAGACGCTTGCGCATGGTCTCCACCGAGCCCGAGGCCCAGCCGAGCATGCGGGCATCCACGTGCAGGGCCGGCTTGCAGTCCACGAAGATGTTGTTGTCCACCACGTTGTCGTGTCCGCCGCCAATGAACGCCGCCCGCGGCACCTGGTAGAAGATGTTCCCATGGATCGTGGCCGAGCAGAACATGTCGTCCAGGTACACGCCATTGCAGCCCTTGCCGGCGAACCCGTAGACGTGGTGGAAGTAGTTGTAGCGGATCTGATGCCCGCGCATGGCCGGGTTGTAGCCGGCATACATGATCCCCGCGTCATTGGCGCTGCGCACCACGCTGTGCATCTCGTTGTACTCGAAGATGTGGTCATTCCCGCTCCACATCACCGCCATGTGCGGTCCATCGTTCACCAGACAGTGGGACATGCGGTTCCCCACGCCGTTCACGCTCACCGCCGGCTTGCAGATGGGATTCCAGCGTCCGTAGCGCCAGAAGTGGCAGTTATCCACCACGTTATTGCCGGGGGTGAGGCTCGGGCGGTGGCCGCCGCTGAGACTGATGCCGCCATCCGCCAGGTTGTACAGGTCACAGCCCAGCATTCCACTGTCCTTGCCGGACAGGCCCACCCCCCAGGCTCCCGTATTGCGGACGATACAGCTCGCAACGAAGAACCGGGTGACATTCGAGGCCGAGACCGCGGTACCCCGGCTGCCTTCGAAGGTCAGCCCGCGCAGCCACACATCGCTGACGTCCTTGGCACTCACCAAAGTGGGGACCACCGAC
>CAYRFY010000754.1:0-3611 GCA_964423635.1 uncultured Armatimonadia bacterium
ATCGGCCCCTGCCCGGAACCTGCATAATCTGAGTTTCCAGCCCGCCGCCGTTGGCGGCAGGGACGGCACCAACGACCGCGCAAGGCGGCAGGCGCCTCACCGCCCGGCCCTCTCTCCCTCACGCCCGCAGACACCGCGGGCGATGGGGAGGCGAGGCGCCGTTGGGTGGGCGCCTCACCTGCCGCGGCCGTCCGGCGCCGCCGGGGTCTAGCATACCGACGTCTGGCAGAGCTTGCCGACCACCTGCTTGAGCAGATCCTTCTCCTGGTGCAGCTTCGCCTTCCACTCACGCCTTTCGGTCTTGACGATCTCCTCGCGCAACTGCTCGAGATAGACCTGCAGCGCGTGGTGTACCGCCTCCATCTCCTGCGAAGTCAGCTCCAGTTCCATAACCCGACACCTCCCCATCACCTGTCATCACCGGCAGTGTCTGGACGGCCTGTCGGGTCTAGAATACCCAGACGCGGGGGGCCGTATGCGAAGACAATAGCCGGCATTCGCGGGTACCGGCCGCCGGTGTGGTTCGGCGGGGTTCAGGGGACAGGCAGGGACAAGGGCATTGGCCGCGGAAGCAGAGGTGTGGGGTGTCGCCGTGCGGTTCAGCACGGCAGGAGGCACGGCCCATGGCGGCCGGAGGCCAATGCGGGCCGTCACCACCCGGGAGCCCGGACAACCGCTGGAGAGGCCTTCCCACGACCGGGCTCGGGCCTGGGAGAAAACAGCGGCCGCAGCGGCGGCCCAGAGCACCAGGAGGTTGGCCGTGTTTTTCGTCCTTGCGAAGACCGTCGGGCCGCTAATCCGCCCCATGCCGATGGCGTTCATCGCGCTGCTCTTGTTCGCGCTTCTCGCGAGACGCAGGCCGCGCGCGGCCTGGGGGCTCTTCTGGGCGGGCCTGGCGGGCCTGTACCTGTTGTCTACCGGCCCGGCGACGGACCTGCTCCTGCGACCCCTGGAGAAGCCCTATGCCGGCCAGGCCGGACCGCAGGCCGCCGACGCCATCGTCGTCCTCACCGGGACCCTCGATCTGCCGCTGTCGTCACCCGGGCAGGCCGAGTTGGTCCAGAGCGCAGATAGAATCGTGGATGCGGTGATCCTGGCCCGGCGGTGGCCGAAGGCGAAGCTGATCATCGCGGGCGGAAGTAGCAGTATGCTGGCGGCGCAGAAAGGTGAGGCGCCGATTCTCAAGCGGCTGGCGATGGACCTGGGCATTCCCGAGGCGCGCATCGCGATCGATCCCGGCTCCCGCAACACGCGGGAGAATGCGGTGGAGTCGCGCAAGCTCCTGCAGGCACACGGGCTCAGGTCCTTCGTGCTGGTCACCTCCGCGAGCCACATGCGACGGTCGATGGGCTGTTTCCGCAAGGTGGGGCTCGAGCCGATCCCCTACGCGGTGGACTTCAAAGGGCGTCTGAGCGGCAGGGGCGAGCCGTTCCGGCTCACTCCTTCCATGCTGATCCCCGGGCCGGGGTATCTGACGCGCTCCAGCGCCGCCATTCAGGAGTACATCGGATACGCCGCCTACCGGCTCAAGGGCTATGTCTGATGTTATCGCGGCCGGACACGAGCTGCCGGCGGCCCGACCGAAGGAGACTGATGACCATGAACCGCCGTGACTTCTTGGCCGCCGGCGCCCTGGCGACGGGTGGCGTTCTACTGTCCCGCGCCGCTTTGGCACAAGCGGAGGCCGAGCCTTTGTTCTCGTTCATCGCGCTGGCCGACCCGCACCTGCGTGAAGACCGCGAAAATGAACCGACCGGAGTGGAGAAGCTGCAGAGGGCTCTGGAAGCCATCCGCGGCCTGGCTCAGCGGCCGGCTTTCATCCTCCTGTTGGGCGATATCCACCCGGACAAGCTGGAGCCCTTCATGGGCAACTGGCCGGCTCCGGTGCACCCGGTGCACGGCAACCACGAGAACGCTGCCCATCGCGAGGCGCTGCGCGAACTCTTCTCCTCCGACTTCGCGGGCAGGGACTTCTACGCCTTCACCCACGCCGATTGCCGCTTCATCGGCCTGTGCACCGCTCTGGTCGGCGACCATGTCGGTCACTTCGAATCCGAGGACATCACCCCGCCCATCGGGCAGGTGGAGTTCCTGGAGCAGGAGCTGCAGCAGTCACAGAACATGCGCGGCCGGTTCATCTTCGCCCACGTCCCCCCGGAGCAGCACAACAAGCCAACCGCCGACTGCCTCGGAAGCCATGAGGCCATGTACCTGCACCGCCTGGTGCAGGACAGGAATGTGACTGCTTGTTTCTTCGGCCACCGCCACGCCGCCAGGCTCTATCAGATGGGGCAGACGGCAATGTACGGCGTACCGAGCACCAACTGGAACTTCGGCGGCAAGCCGGTGGGCTTCTTGCAGGTCTTCGTGCACGCGGAGGGGATCCAGGCCGAGTTCATCCCGAGCTAGATATCGCTAGCCACCGAGCGCAGTCCGAGAGAGCCGAGCTCGAGGGTCGTGATTGCGACTCGCAGGCTTCCGCCCTGAGGGTGATGGTCGGGGCGGACGGGTCGGCGCGCAGCGCCGGAGGATTGGGGTGGCGTCTGGCCGGCGAGGTGTCGGGCAGGAACTCCGTGGCCGTGGGCTACGTTTCCCACGGGGATGAGGACGCCCGGTAAAGGTCAAGCGGCGCAGAGGGGCAGTATGCCCTCTGCGCCGCTTGATGTGTGAGCTGAGACTTGGCATGACGGAGGAAATCGGCCGTCATCGCCTGTCCGGCTAGTCCTCCTGGATCGTGAAGAGGCGGTAGACACCGTTGGCGTTCTGCTGGCAGGCGGCGCCACGATTGAGCGCCTTGGCATGGCCGTCGCAGAAGCCGAAGTTCGCCGTCTCGCTGTGGCGGAAGATCTCGGTGCTGCCGTTGATGATGTTGGCGTTGATGGAGTACTGCGCGGCCGCCTCGAAGGCGCCGTAGTAGTCCATGATCAGGATCGTCTCGGCGGGAGTAGTGATGACGGACAAGTCACGTCCCATGGGATGGTTGCACGCGATGCCCGCGCCGTTGTTGCCGCCCCAGTAGTTGGTGTTGGTGGCGTACGCCAGGCCGTTGCGGTTCATGCTGGGAATCGCTCCGGCCAGGGGCAACGGGTTCAGCGTCTTGCGGGAGGGGCACTGGAACAGTTGATAGTTCTTGACGTACGGGTAGATGGTGTCCACCGCCACGTAGCCGTCCTGGTTGTTGGCAACGTACCATGAGGCCGGGTACATGTCGTCGTAGTCGGAGGTGTACATCTGGAACCCCAGGCTGATTTGCTTGACATTGGACATGCAACTGGCCTGCCTGGCCTTCTCGCGCGCCCGCGCGAAGACCGGGAAGAGGATGGCGGCAAGGATGGCGATGATCGCGATCACCACGAGCAATTCGATGAGCGTGAAACCTCTTCTTTCCATATCTTGCACCTCGTTTGTTTTGCGGCTCGCCTGGAGGCGGACCTGGCACAATAAACCATCATAGGATACAGCCCTCTGTGTAGGGCGTCAACCGGCGGTGCCACGTGTCCAACCATCGCGATCCTCGAGCCGGTCCGTTGCCCGCATGGGCGCCCAGTGCAAGAGACGATCTGCGTCTGCCGGGCTCATCGCAGCCTCGCTCGCTCAGGTTCGATGCGCCG
>CAYRFY010000755.1:0-3604 GCA_964423635.1 uncultured Armatimonadia bacterium
AACGGCCAACGGCCAACGGCCAACGGCCAACGGCCAACGGCCAACGGCCAACGACACGGGGCGCTAAACACATACGAAGCCCGTCGCTGGGCGACGCCGCTGCGCGGCGTCCACGGTCCTCCGGCCCGGAGGGCCGGAAGGGCTCAAGCTCGGCATGTATCTTATCTAGGGTGGTCCGGGTGCCGCCCGCTAACCGTCGTACCGCGTACCGTTTGGCCCCGCTAGGCAAGAGCTACCGGGGCCGCACGACACACGGCCGGCCCCCGCCGCCGGGCGGCGCTAGACACATACGAGGGAGCAGTTCGAGGAATCCCGCTCGTCGTCGACCCGTCGACCCGCCGGTTTGCATTCCCCCGCTGCCTTGTGCTACACTGCGCCCTGCGGCAAGGGTGCCCTCCGCAGCGCCCCCGGGCGCATCTCCCCATGGTGGCCGGCATTGAAAAGGCAAGGCGTACTCCTCGTGGTCTCAGGCCCTTCCGGCGTCGGGAAGGGCACTATCATCCGCGGGCTGATGTCCCGGCGGCCGGACCTGCGCAAGTCCGTCTCCTGCACGACCCGGAGCCCAAGATCGGGTGAGCGGCCGGGCGTGGATTACCACTTCGTCTCTCCCGCCGACTTCGGCATCATGCGGGCGCACGGCGAGCTGCTTGAGTGGGCCGTGGTGCACCAGGACCTGTACTACGGCACCCCACGGCGGCCTGTGGAGGAGGCTCTCTCGCGGGGCGAGGACATCATCCTGGAGATCGACTATCAGGGCGCGCGCAGCGTGCGCCTCGCCCTGGGTGGTCGCGCCGTACTGGTCTTCGTGGCGCCGCCGTCCTGGGGTGAGCTGCATGCCCGCCTGGTGGGGCGCGAGACCGAGGCCCCGGAGGATGTGCTCAAGCGTCTGCACACGGCCCGACGCGAGTTCGCCCACATGGACCTGTTCCAGTACGTGCTGGTCAATGAGAGCGTACAGCAGGCCGTGGACGACCTGGAGGCGATCCTGGTGGCCGAGAAGCAGCGACTGGGACGGGCCGAGTGGCGGCGCCTGCAGGCCGAGGTCCTGGCCGATGCGGGGGCGGATGAACGGTGACCTACGAGACCCTGAGCCGACGGCGGGTCGTGGTGGGCGTCTGTGGCAGTATCGCGGCCTACAAGGCGTGCGATCTGGTGAGCAAGCTGCGCCAGAGCGGTGCCGAGGTGAAAGTCGTGATGACGCGCAACGCCACGGAGTTCGTGGGCCCGGCGAGCTTCAGGGCGCTTTCGGGCCAGGACGTGGCCTGCGAGCTGTTCGGGCAGATCGCCGAGGTGGAGATCGAGCACATCTCGCTGGCCGAGTTCGGCGAGGCGCTGATCGTGGTCGGGGCCACGGCCAATGTGATCGCCAAGGTGGCCGCCGGCGTCTGCGACGACCTGCTGACCACGACGATCTGCGCCGCGGCGGGCAAGGTTCTGTTCGCCCCGGCGATGAACCGGCGCATGTGGGAGAACCCCATCACCCGGCGCAATGTGGAGACCCTGTCGGAGTTGGGCTACACCTTCGTGGGGCCCGTTTGTGGGCATCTGGCCTGTGGGGATACCGGCAGCGGGCGGCTCGCCGACCGCGAGGACATGCTGGACGCCGTGGACCAAATGCTGGGCCGGCCCGACAGCCTTCTACGGGGGAAGAAAGTCCTGATCACCTCGGGGCCGACCCGGGAGTGGCTGGATCCGGTGCGGTTCATCTCCAACCCCTCCAGCGGGAAGATGGGTTTCGCTCTGGCACAGGAGGCGCTCTGTCGCGGCGCCGAGGTCACGGTGGTGAGCGGGCCCACCGAGCAACGCGCGCCGTGGCGGGCGGAGATCGTCGGGGTGGAGACCACAGAGGAGATGCTGGAGGCGGTCTCGGCCAGGCACCGGGAGTGCGACGTGATCGTGGCGGCCGCGGCCCCGGTGGACTTTGGGCCGGTAGTGCGCGCGGGGCAGAAGATCAAGAAGGAGAGTAGCTCCGGGGTCATCGAAGTGGCCAAGACGCCGGATGTGATCGGCACCGTGGCCGCCGTCGGATCCGGCCGGGTCTACGTGGGTTTCGCGGCCGAGACCGAGAAGCTTGAGGAAAACGCCCTCCGCAAACTGGAGCGCAAGAACCTTGACCTCGTCGTGGCCAACGACGTGTCGGCTCCCGGGGCAGGGTTTGGTGCCGACACGAACGAGGTCATCATCTACAGCAGACGGGAACAACCGGTGCGTGTCGGCTGTTGCAGCAAGCGTGAGATCGCTGTGACGATACTGGACGCCGTGGAGCGCATCGTCGAACGATAACCGACAAGGGTATGGCCCAGGGAGGACTACACCTTGGCACAAGCATATCAGCTAACTTCAGAGTCAGTGACCGAAGGACACCCGGACAAAGTCTGTGACCGCATCTCCGACAGCGTGCTGGACAAGCTGCTGGAGCAGGACCCGATGAGCCGCGTAGCGGTGGAAACGATGGTCACGACCGGCACCTGTATCGTGGCCGGCGAGGTGACCACCAACGGCTACGTTCAGGTGGATGACGTGGTGCGGGCCGCCGTCGAGGAGATCGGCTACACCCGGGCCAAGTACGGGTTTGACTCCGAGACCATCGGCGTCCTGACCGCCATCCACGCGCAGTCGCCGGATATCGCCCAGGGCGTGGACACCGGCGGCGCCGGGGACCAGGGCATGATGTTTGGCTATGCCAGCAATGAGACGGCCGAGTACATGCCCACCCCGATCATGCTGGCCCACAAGCTGGCCAAGCGGCTGGCCGAGGTACGCAAGAGCGACGCGCTGCCATACCTGCGTCCGGACGGCAAGACCCAGGTGACGGTGCGGTACGAAGACGACAAGCCGGTGGCTGTGACCCGCGTGCTCCTGGCCGCCCAGCATCGGCCGGGAGTGGACCCCGGAGAGATGCGGGCCGATCTGATCGAGCAGGTCGTGGACCCCATCATCCCCGACGAGCTTCGGGACGGCGAGATCGATGTGATGGTGAACCGAACGGGCCTCTTCACCGTGGGCGGCCCGCAGGCCGACACGGGCCTGACCGGACGCAAGATCATCGTCGACACCTATGGCGGTCTGGCCCGGCACGGTGGCGGCGCCTTCAGTGGCAAAGACCCCACGAAGGTCGATCGTTCCGGTGCCTACATGGCCCGGTACATCGCTAAGAACGTCGTGGCCGCCGGTCTGGCCGAACGCTGCGAGCTTCAGGTGTCTTACGCCATCGGTGACCCCCAGCCGTTCTCGGCGGCCGTCTTCACCTTCGGCACCAACCAGTGCTGTGAAGAGAAGATCGCCCAGATCGTCCTGGACGTCTTCGACCTCTCTCCGCGCGGCATGATCGACAAGCTGCAACTGCGGCGGCCGATCTATGCCAAGACCGCGGCCTACGGTCACTTCGGCCGCAATGAGCCGGAGTTCACCTGGGAGAAGCTGGACAAGGTGGATGAGCTGAAGTCGGCGGCGGGGCTGTAGAGGTCCGGCCGAGAAGCCCACATTCGCCGAGAACGTCCTTCTGAGAGCCTACGCTCCCGGGAAGAGCAGCTCGAAGAATCCCCCGGGATATCGCGAGATCCTTCGCTATCTCGCTGCGCGAGATGGACGCTCAGGATGACAT
>CAYRFY010000756.1:0-3601 GCA_964423635.1 uncultured Armatimonadia bacterium
GGCGCGGGCCTGTACCGCGCCGATGTAGGGCCGCAAAGTCCGGCGGGGCACAGGTGTTGCCCCACAACGGCAGGGAGGTCCTTGGCATGCGTGCTCTGTGCGTCCTGCTGCTGGTGCTGATCCCCGTTCTGGCGATGGCGGATCCCGCTGTGGTCGGCGGGCATGTCGTGGACGAGGCCGGCGCCGGGGTTGCCGGCGCGACCGTCTGGGTCGTGGCGACCGATCAAGACGGCTCGCGGCCGGCGGGGCACACCGCCACCGACGAGACCGGAGCCTTCTCCATTTCCGACCTCGATGTGGGCGATCCGCCCGACAGGGTGTGGCTGCGCGTCGTGGCGTACCGGGAGGGCCTGGCTCTGGGCTGGTGCGAGGTGCCCGATGCCCCGGAAGACCTGCTCATCCACTGTCTGCCGTCGGTGACCTACTCCGGCCGACTGGTGGACGCCGAGGGCAAAGGCTATGCCGCCCGCGTCGTGCCCGTGACGGTGCTCGTCCGGCAGGGCGGCCTCAGGGGCTTCAGCTACGCCCACATCGTGGGCGAGATGAGCGAGGCCCTGGCGGTGCAGACCGACGCCGAGGGCCGCTTCTCCCTCTCCCTGTGTCCTCCCGAAGCGGTACTGCGGCTCCGCGCCGAGAGCGACGCCTTCGGATCGCTATCCCTGAGCGACCGCGAGGCGGAGACGGGGGCCAGCCGTGACATGGGAGATGTGGTGATCCTGCCTCCCGGGTCCATCCTCCTGCGGGTGGTCTCTGAGGCGGACCCGCGGGCAACTAGAGGGCTGGAGGTCTTCGCCACCGGCGGTGACCGAGAGAAGGATGTCTACAGCAGCGCTGAGGCCGCCACGGGCGACGACGGGACCGCGTCGCTGCAGCACCTGCAGCCCGGGATGGCGCAGATCCTCATCCGCTTTCCCCGCGACGCCCGATGGCAGTGCGGGGCCGCCACAGCGGAGGTGAAGTCCGGGCAGACCACCGATGTGGAGGTTACGCTGCAGCAGGCCTACGAGGTCACCGGCCGAGTGGTGGACGCCGTCAGCGGTGAGCCCATCGCGGGCGCCAGGATGGGCATCTCCGGCCGCGAGGCCCGGTACACAGAGGGCCCTCCACCCACCGGCGCCGATGGCACCTACCGCGCCTTCGTGCTCCCCGGGCAGTCCTACCTCTCCGTGACCGGCGCTCCCGATCGCTACACTCAGAGCGACCTCAACCAGCGGGGGGCGAGTGTGACCGTAACCGACCGAGGCGTCACCGTGCCCGACATCGCCCTGACCCCTGCCACCAGGCTCGAGGGCGTCGTCGTTGACGCCGCGGGAAACCCGGTGCCCCGCGCTTTGGTCTACGGCGCGAGCCACTTCTTGGGCGATGCCCTCGAGTGTGATGCCCACGGGCGGTTCCACGTCATGGTGCCGAAGGTCCAGTCGGCCGTGGAAGCCGGAAGCCTCACCAGGACGCAGCAGTTGTGGGCCCGCTCGGGTGACCGGATGACCCGCGAGCCCCTCGTGCTCTCACCCGGCCGCGAAGAGCCCGTGCGCCTTGTGGTCGAGGACGACGTGGCCTGCCGCGTAGGGCTGCGTGCGGTGGACGGTGACGGGCGGCCCGTGGCCGATGCCGAAGCCTCGGTGATGTGGTCCATCAACTACATGGCCACGGTTGCTGCCACCGGGCGCACCGACGGGGAAGGCGTCTACACCAGTGAGCCACTGTGGCCCTTCGGCTCGTACTCGGCGACCGCGGTCAAGCCGGGACACCGCAAGGTGAGCTCCCAGCAGTGGGAGGCCGCCGGCGCGCAGACCCACGACCTCGGGGCTCTCGCCCTGGTGAAGGCCGCCGGCGCGGTGGCCGGGCGCGTCGTGGATGCCGAACGCGGGCCCGTAGCGGGAGCCAAGGTCACCGCCAACGGCGAGGGCCCGGGAAGGCTGACCACGCAGACCGACGCCGAGGGTGGCTTCAGGCTGGAAGGGCTGTATGAGGGCGCCGTCTGGGTGGTCGCCAGAGCGGGGGACACCATCGGCGGCGCCAGGCTGCTCACGGGGACAATGGACGGCAGCATCACGCTCCTACCGCTGCTGCCGGAAGTTGCCCTCGGCGAGCCCCGTCTCTGTACCTCCTGCACGGATCCCGAGACCGACCGTCGGGTGGCGCGGGAGCTGCTGGAAGTGCTGACGGCCTCCGCCGGTGAGGAAGGCATATACACGCTGCTGCGGCGCTGGGCGAGGCTGGATGCGGAGCGGGCCTTCGAGCTGGCGGCGGGGAAGGGCGACCGGGCGCAGCAGGCGGTCCTGGAAAGTCTGGGCCAGAGACTGCTTTCCGAGGACCCGCAAGAGGCCATTGCCTGCCTCGAGAGCCACGGCGTCCAGGTGGCGCGGGCGTACCTGCTGGCCGACGCCGCCGACCGTCTGCGCCGGAGTAACCCGGACCTGGCGGCCGAGGTGGCACAACGCGCGATCATCGAGGCGCACGGCATTGCCGATGCAGCCGGGCAGGCCGTCTACCTGGGGCGCGCCGCCGAGGCGCTCTACGACATCGACCCCCGGGCCGCCGAGCCGGTACTGCGCGAGGCGCAGAGCCTCGCCGAGAAGCTGGGCTACGACGGGCATGCCGGCTTCGCTCGCGGCTGCGTGGCCGAGGCGCTGTGTCGAATGGACCTCGATGCAGCCCTCGCCCTGCTCGACGGCATCGTCGATGACAACGAGGCCACCCGACACCAGCCCAACGTCGCCGCCCGCATCGCGCCCACTCAGCCGGAGACAGCCCGGGAGCTGATGGCCGGCGGCGACGACTGGCAGCGGGGGTACAAGATGCCGCGCGTCGTCTATGCCATGGCGCCGGCGCATCCGGACATGGCGCTCGAGCTGGCCCGGAGCGTGCAAGACCCCGCCTTCAGAGCGCGAACGCTTGGCTACGCGGCGTTGGCTCTGGCCGGGCATGATCCGGCGCGGGCGCTGCTCACTTTGAGCGAGGCCGTCGGGGTAGTCGCCGCTGCCGAGCCTGAGCAAAGCGGCAGAGGCTCTATGGGCCCGGATGCGACCTGCGCCGAGCTGGCCTTCATCGCCGCCCAGATGGGCTACCCGGCGTCGGATGGGCTCTGCTGGATGGCGTTGTCTCTGCGCCCGGTAGAGAGCAATGAGGTCTGGGGCGGTGATGACGGCTGCGGGTACCTGCGGGGCCTGGCTCTGGCCAACCCACAGATGGCGGTGGAAGTGGCGCGGGACCTGTACGTGCAGCCCGGCGGCCTTCAGGGCGAGCCGCATGCTCGGCGGCTGAGTGACCTGGCCGTCGCCGCCGCGGCCTGTGACGCCAATCTGGCCGCGGAGATGCTAGGTGCGCTGGATGCGCGGGTCACGGAGGAGAAGAGGCGTCAGTACCGGAGCCTGTGGGTCAACGCCATCGACTGCCTGCTCGCCGAGCCACAGGACCGTCCGGTGGAGCTGCTGGCGACCTACGGCAACTGGGTGCCCGGCGCGCGGGGTGTGGACTGAGGGGTGTGGGACGTGGCACCATCCAGACCGTGGGCACGCCCTGCTGAGAGCCACCGTTCCCGCGGGTCTCCAGTTCCGCACGGTGAGGCACACACCCGGCGCCGGGAAGCACGAGCGTGGCA
>CAYRFY010000757.1:0-3590 GCA_964423635.1 uncultured Armatimonadia bacterium
GGGTCCGGATGTTCGGACGACTGGCCTTCCTCAGCGCCGGCTCCTTCAGCACCATGTGGAATCAGATCAGCAAGAAGCTCAACGACATCGCCACCGTCACCGATACCCAGATCATCGAGGCCCTCGGTCTTCCCGAGAACAGCGATGTGCGCATCGGTCCGCCCTGCTGCTATGTGATCTCTTCCGGTTGCGGCGGCACCGGAGCGGGCAGCTTCATCGACATGGGGTATGTGCTCCACTCGATTATGGAGCAAAGTCGCACACCCGCCGAGCGAGTGGGCATCGTGGCCATCGCCCGCCAGGACGCCACCGGAAAGCTCCAGTACACCCGAAACAGTGCCGCCATTCTGTCGGAGCTCGACTATTACAACCGCTCCGGCGTGGTGTACAAGGCCCAGTTCCAGCAGCAGCCGCCCACCGTCTCGCGGGCCGCGGCCTATGACTACTGCTACCTGGTCTCCCCCTCCGGACCCAAAGGGGCCATTGAGTTCGACGATCTTCTGGAGCGGATCTCGGAATACCTCTACGTGGATGTGATCGCCCAGGCCGATGAGGCCCGCTCCCGTCGTGCCGACGTGGGGCCCGAGATGGCCGAGTACGACCTGGACGGCTACCCATTGAGGTTCCTGACCTTCGGGATCTCAACCATCGAGTTCCCCGCGGACGTGTGCCACAAAGCCTGCTACCATGCCACGATCCGCGACTTCATACAGACCTGGCTGCAGGTGGATAGCCGTGGCATCGACGATGCCGGGGCCACGCCTCTGGAAGCCAGCGACAAGGACACCGCCGACCTGTGTCGGGCCTTGGGTATCGGGGCCGTGCGGGCCGATGAGGACCCACTCCTGACAGAGCTGACCAGGGTCCCGGAGGACCTGCAGGACGTCGCCGCCGGCCAGCTCCCGCAGGACTGGGTGAACGAGCGCATTCGCCGCACCTTCGAGGGTGAGATCACCACAGAGACGCTCACCGAGCTGGAGACGGCACTCAACTCGTCCTTCGCCAAGGACGGGTACTTCAGTACCTGTGTGGAGATGAACGCCAGGCGCCTGAAGGCGGCCCGGTATCTGGAGCAGCAACTGCTGGAGACTATAGTGCCCCTCGTCTTCCGTCGCGATCGCGGCCCGCGGTATGCTCTGGGGCTGCTGCGCAAGCTCCAGGAGAAACTCGGTGACGCCAAGACCGGCGAGCTTGGCCGGATCGCCAAGGAGGTCGGTGCCTCGCAGGCAGGTAGCTACGCCATCGAGGACGCGCGTCAGGCGATCGAGGCCATTCGCCGGGATTGGCTGCTCCGGGTTCCTCCGGGTTTCGGCTTCACCTGGATCAACGAGATGGCCGTCCGTCGCGAGATGCAAAAGCCCTACATCGCCATCTGCGATACGTATAACCGGCGCGCGGAGGCGTCGATCCTCAAGGCGAAGATGGATCTCTATGCGGAATTGCTCGACCCGGTGCTGTCCATGCTACAGCAGCGGCTCTCCAACCTGCTGCGGTATCTGGTCCTGTGGCACAATGAGGCGGCCGAGGACTACTCGGCCACCATGGACCGTCCCTTCGACCGCCGGACCTCCATGCTGTTCACCCATGATGTGGTTCAGGCGAAGATGGACCGCGTCATGCTGGACATCAACGACGGAACCCGAGACCGCTTCTACGGCACTCTGCTGGAGCCTGACCTGGTCGCCAACATGCGGGCGGCACTGTCGGCCTCCCTGGACCGGGATCAGACGAAGCCCTTCTCCGGCGGCCCGCCCATCGACGCCGGGCGCGGCGGCAAGGTCCAGCTCATGTACGTGCAGAGCATCGCGGATTACATCCGGGAGCGCTATCGTCTCCGCGCGGCGCCCGGCGATCCCTCCGTCATCTACGATGAGAGGGTCATCGACCGCTTCCAGGAGGCGGTGGTCAAGCGCACAGGGCTGGCCGCGGAGATGGAGCAAGTCGTGGCCGAGAGCATCGAGCTGGCCGAGCTCGACCTGGGCCATCCCAGCTATGCCTCGATCCGCCCCATCAACCCCCGGGAGGGCTGGTGGGCGTTCTATGACCGCGCCGGCGACGACTCGGCCTGGCCCGCGTTCCGTCAGCAATTGCTGGACTGCCTCAACTCCGCGGCGGGGGCCAATGGGCTCACGCCGCCAGAAGGCACGCGTTGGCGACAGGAGATCGAGGACTCCTTCATGGTCGTGCTCTTGCGGGAGCGCGGGGCCTTCCCGACCCGCATCATCCGGGGCTACGATATCGCGCAGCGCGATGAGAAGATCAACACGGGGCGCGGTGTGGGAACCGACGATATGACGGCCTTCGCCCGCACCGGCATCCGGCCGCAGCCACCCCGGGAACGGGATATCCGCGAAGCCGAGAGGTTCTTTCTCGGTGCCATCTTGCTCAACATCATGGAGCTTTCCGTGGAGCGCCAGAGCTTCGCCGTCGAGCTGGCGCAGTCCCGGGGCGCCGCCCGCGTATTCCTCGAGCTACCCACCGACTTCGGTGTCTCCGTGGGCGAACTGGCCTATCGTGAGAGCTCTCGCACCCGCCTGGGAACCATGGTCCATAGCAAGATCAGCGAGATGGGCTCGGAGCGCGCGCTGGAGGTGCTCGACGGTATCCGGCACAGCTTCCATGTCAGCGACACCGGGGACTCGATCACCCAGGAGATGGCCAAGCGCGGGATCGTCGCCCTCAGTGACGCCCAGGCCTCGAACATCATCGAGGGCATCGAGCTACACTTCCAGTTGATTCCCGACGACATGGGTCCAACCGCGGAGGCGCACCCGTACGCAGACTACATCACCAGCCCGCCGGACAACCGCCCGCCGGGCTTCTACTGTCGGAAGGGGGACTGCGGCTGCTTCCTGGGCAGCAAGCGGTCGGCCATCCCGCCGCAGTGCCCGCACTGCGGGAGTTCCTACGTGCCCGCGACTTTCTAGCCGGTGCGCTCTGGCCATGGCGTAGCTGAAGTGGGCCCCGGTGCTGTCGCCCGAGTTCGCGGCTCGCTGCCGTTTGTCCTGACCTTTGTCCACGCCACACCCGGGGCACCGACCGGACCTTCCTTTGCGCTCAAGTGCCCCTCGAGGAGCTGATTGCAGGTGGCCTACTACAACCCGCGACTGATCGGTGGCGCCGCTCAGGACGCCCCCTTGCCCCGTTCGGGGCTTGCCACGTTCCTGGCGATCCTGCTGTCCCTGGCCTGCCTGGGCGCCGCCCTGGGTTACGCACTGTTCGGTAGCGACGTCATCGGTGATCTCAAGCGGGCCGCGGTGTGGATCCGGGTGGACGGTGGTGAGAGGACCGGCAGCGGCGCCATCATCACCCCCGATGGTTATGTGCTCACCTCGGCCGGTGTCGTCAAGGACGGCGGGGCACAGAGCATCGAGGTCATCCTCAACAGTGGGTCCAAGGACTCCAACACTCTCAGCGCGCAGATCACCGAGCATGTGGGCAGCAGCGGCGATACCAGCCCACAGGGGGCCGGAAAGGACTACGCCCTGCTGAAGATCGAGTCCGAGCAGGACCTGCCGTGCCTGCCGGTGGCTCGCAGCGAGAACATCACCGAGGGCAACCGCTGCTTCATCGCGGGTTTCCCTGACATG
>CAYRFY010000758.1:0-3585 GCA_964423635.1 uncultured Armatimonadia bacterium
AGGGGGGCTGGGGGGGTGAGGCGACGTGAGTCGGCGCCTGCCCGAAACCTGCATAGTCTGAGTTTCCAGCCCGCCAAGCCGGCCTGCAAGGCCCGCGTCGGTCTTCCGACACAGCTCGGGCCAGCCATCGGGAGGTCGGCGCCGGGCGGAGCCCGCAGGTACGGTTGTGCAACTAGTGCGGCCAGGCCAGGAAGCCGCCGTCGAGTATCTCCAGGTTCTGGTACCCCTTGCCGTCGAGAATCCTCACGGCCTCATAGGCCCGCAGGCTGGTCTTGCAGTAGATCACCACGCGCTTGTCTCGTGGTATCTCGTCGCTTCGCCCGGCCACCGACCCCAGCGGGATCAGCACGCTGTCGGGGATGCTCCCGGCGTCGTGCTCGTCCGGTGTTCGCACATCCAGCAGGAAGAGGTCCTCCTGAGCCTCGAGGGCTGCCCTGAGCTCGCAGGAGGTGACGCCCCGGACCAGACCGTCCAGTTTGTTGCGCAGGATGTTGGCCCCGTGGATGAGCACGTCCATGGCCTCGGAGTAAGGAGGCGCGTAGGCCAGATCGAGGTGGGCCACATCGTCGACGGTCATCTTCGCGGTCATGGCCGTGATGGCCACATCGATGCGCTTGATGACGTCTCCGGCGCCTACTCCCTGAATCCCGATGAGCCGGCGCGTGGCCTTCTCGGCCACCAGCTTGAGCACGATGGGCTCGGTGCCCGGATAGTAATGAGGGCGATCGGGGGCGCAGACGGTGGCCGTCTCGATGGGGATCCCCAGATCCATGGCCTGCTGCGCGCTGAGCCCCGCGCGCCCCACATTCCAGTCGAAGACCTTGAGACAGGCGGTGCCGGAGACCCCCGGGAAGCGCTCTGTGTGCCCCACCGCATTGGATCCGGCGACACGGCCTTCCTTGTTGGCCACTGAGCCCAGGGGGAGGAAGCACGCAGTGCCCCGGACATGACAGAACTTTTCGGCACAGTCGCCCGCGGCGTAGATATCGGGATCGGAGGTCTGCATGTACTCATTGACGATGATGCCGCCCGCGAAGCCGATGAGCAGGCCGGCATCCCTGGCCAGGGAAACGCTGGGCCTGATACCGATGCTCAGCAGTGCCAGTTGGGCCGGAACCTCCCCACTGCTGGTGACGATTCGGCAAATGTTGCCGTTGTCCCCCTCGATCCGCTCCACACGGGTGCCGGTCATCACCCGCACGCCACGCTGCTCCATGTGCTTCTCGACCAGCCTTGCCATCTCCACGTCGAGCATGGGCAAGACCTGGGGGAGCATCTCGATCACGGTCACGGCGTGTCCACATTCGGTGACGGCTTCGGTCATCTCCATACCGATCAGCCCGCCGCCGATGATTGCCACGTACGGGCAGTGGCCGTTGTGCAGGAGCTCCCGGAAAGCGTCGGCATCCTCCACCTGCTTGAGCCGCAGCACGTTGCCCAGGTCTTTGCCCGGGATCGGCGGCTCCACAGGGTCGGCTCCTGTAGCGAGGATGAGCTTGTCGTACGCAAGCCTGCTGACCTCTCCGGTCTGCAGGTCGCGTACCTCGAGCTCGTGGCTCTCCCGGTCGATGGCGGTCGCCTCGGTGCGGTTCCGAACGTTGATGCGCTTGACCTTGGCGAAGAACTCCGGGTCGCGCAGGACGCCGATGGGGGTGGCCATCAGCTCACTGCGCTCCTCCACCATCCCCGAGATGTAGTACGGAAGACCGCACCCGGCGTAGGAGATCAACTCGCCCTTCTCCACGATGGTGATCTCGGCATCCGGGGACAGCCTTCTTGCTCGTGCGGCGGCCTTCGGTCCGGCGGCAACTCCTCCGACGATGACGATCCGCTGTGGCCCAGACATGTCTCGACCTCCCGTGACCGGCATGTAACTGCGTTATATCTATTCGTCGCGAAGGCCAAGCCTTCCTTGCACCGGCCTGTGTCCTTCCTCCGCACTCACCACCCCTGTGGACGGGCGCAGGTTTCCGAGGTAGACTGCACGCGTCGCAGGGCAGCGTGGCGATTGCCCCTACCTCCCCAAGACAGGGTGGTGCCCGCCTTGGGTACGACGCAATACGATGTCCTGATCGTCGGCGGCTCGGCGGCCGGCAACAGCGCCGCACAGAGCGCGCGCAGGCAGTACCCCGACAAGACCATCGCCGTGATCCGGCGCGAACCCCAGTCCGTGGTCCCGTGGCATCTGCACCGCGTCCTGCAGCCGGGATACGATGTGCGCAGGCAGGTCTTGCCCGATGTGGGCTACGAGAAGAAGGGCATCGACCTGGTCCTCGGAGAGGCCGTTTCGCTGGACCGCGACCGTCACACGGTAACGCTCCACGACGGCCGGCGCATCGGCTACGACCGTCTGGTGCTCGCCACCGGTTCGGAGCCCGTGGTGCCTCCCTTCCCCGGCTGCGACAGAGCCAACGTGCGGCCCGTGTTCAAGTCGCTGGCGTATCTGGAGGACCTGGCCCGGACCGTGGAGCAGGCCGGGAATGTCGTGATCCTCGGCGGCGGATTCACGGGGATGGAGTTCGCCGACGAATGCGTCAGGCGGCCCGGGGTGCGGGTAACCGTGGTCGAGGCGCTGGCCTGCTGCCTGTACCACGCCTTCGACGAGCACCTGTGCCGTGCGGCGGAGCGCACCGTCACCGGCTGCGGCGCACGCATCCTGACGGCCACCCGCGTCCAGGCGGGTGTCGTGGAAGGTGAACTGCTGACGGGAGTCGTGCTGTCCACCGGAGAGCAGGTCCCGGCCGACGTGGTGCTCATCGGCGCCGGCGCCCGGCCGCTGGTCTCTCTGGCCCGGGAGGCCGGGCTGCCCCTGGACCCGCTGGGAGCCATCGTCGTCGACGAGGCCAAGCGCACCGCCGATGAGAGCATCTTCTGCGCCGGAGACTGCGCGGCAAAGACGGTATTCTACACCGGCAAGCCCTCGCCCCTGCGGACCGCGGGCATCGCCGCGGCGGAGGGCCGCATCGCGGGCGCCAATCTGTTCGAGGTCGCAATCAGACAGGGCGGAACGGTTCAGGCCTACTGCACCGTCCTGTGCGGCGTGCCCTTCATCACCGTGGGCCTCACCGGGCGCTACGCCCGGGAGGAGGGCATCGCGGTGGTCGCCGGGGAGGCCTCGCGGCCGGGGGAGGATGCCGGGATGCAGATGAGAGTGATCCTCGCCCGCGAGACCCACGCCCTGCTCGGGGTGCAGGTCGTCGGCCTCGGCGACCAGCGGGCCGCGGACACTCTGGCCGACTGGGTCCGCGCGGCCGTGACCCCGCAACAGCTCCTGACCGCGGATGATCTTCCCGGAACGCCCGTCCCGGAGCTGGTGTTACTACTCCAGGAGGCCACGCAGGAGGCGGTGAAGGCGCTCTAGAGGTCCCGGCGAGAAGCCGGTTCTGCCGTCAACATGTCATTCTGAGCGCCCATCTCGCGCAGCGAGATAGCGAAGAATCTCGCTGAATGCCGGGAGACCTCTCGGGTTGCTATTGCCGGGAGCGGACGCTCTGGGAATGACATTCCCGGCAAAGGTGCGGGCTCCGGCCGGACCTCTGGCTCAGATTATGCAGGTTCTGGGCAGGCGCCGATTCACGTCACCTC
>CAYRFY010000759.1:0-3582 GCA_964423635.1 uncultured Armatimonadia bacterium
TCGGCGCGGTACAGGCCCGCGCCCTACAGAGCGGCGGCGCCGAGCCGTCTGCCGTTGGCCCTCTCCAGAGCGGCCGTACCGCGAAGGAGAGGGAAAGCGGGCCAGCGGCCCGCAGGGAGCGGCGCCGTTGGCCGTTGGCCGTTGGCCGTCCGGTCCGGAGGACCGTTGATGCCGCGCAGCGGCGTCGTCTAGCGACGGGCTTCAGCCCGTCGGGCCGGGACCCGCAGGGAGCGGCGCCGCCGCCCGCGGCTAACGGCTCTGCAGCGCCCGGGCCATGAACTCGTAGGCCTGCTCCCGGGTCGCGAGCGGGAAGTCGTGGCCGCAGTCGGGGTGCGTCGCCACCAGGCGATGGGAGGCGCCGAGCAGGCCGTACACCGGCGCCGCGGCGTTGATGCAGTCATACACCCCCTCCACCGCGAAGTTGCTGTCCCCCACGGGGGCGTTGATGAAAACCGCCCTGGGCGCGATGGCCGCCAGGACCTCCGTGAAGTCGAAAGGCATACTCGTCGGATCCGTCCCATACAGCTCCGCGATCCTGGGCATGTACCCCCTGTGTGACCAGTCGGTGAGATCGCCCTCCATATACCGGGCAAACGAGTTGAACCCGCAGCTTGTGACGGCCACCTTGACCCGCTCATCGAAGACGGCGAGAAACAGCGTATTGTGCCCCCCCAGCGAGTGGCCGATGCAGCCGATCCGCTCCGGGTCCACCTCGGGCAGCGATTGCAGCACATCCACCGCCCGCATGTGATTGCAGATCCCCTTCATCGTCGCGCTGACGTAGCCCATGGCGTAGGCGTCGATCTGGTACTCCCCGAAGCCCGGGTAGTCCGGAGCGATGGTGACAAGGCCCCGCTGAGCGAGTTCCCTGGCGTAGTGCAGGTTCTCCAGGCCACCCTGCCCCGCAGGCTCGTCCTTCCCTATTCCCGTGGTCTGATGCAGACACACGCAGCTGGGGCGTAGCTCCTTTGCCCCGGTGGGGACAAACAGCCAGGCCGGGACGCGGTCGCCCGGCTCGGCGACGTAGCTGATCTTGCGCAAGGTGAACTTTGGCCCCTCCTGCTCCGACAGCACCTCGACCTCCGGCGCAAGCTCCCCGCGCCCTGCGGGCAGGGGCCCCATCACGAGCTGCATGTTGGCCACGATGTGCGTACGCCGAAGCCGCCAGTCGGCGACACTCCGAACCGGCACCAGATGGCCCTCCTCATCCTGCACCTGCATGACGTTGAGCTTGTCGACATAGAAGGGCGCCTGATCGGCACTCAAGGGGATCACTCCCATAGCCATGGCTAATGCCGGCAGCAGTCTGGCGATGCGATTCATCTGTGTCACCGGCCCTCTCGCCGCCGGCGGGTCCCGGCGGCACGGCGTGTTTCGCCGCGATACCGATCTGCACCTGCGCCAAGGAGGGCATTGCCCTCCGCCGGAAGAAGGGGGGTCTCACCATGCATCCTTGCGCCGCTGTGGGCCGCACACCCGGCCGGAGCGGCGGCCTTATCAGGAGACCCGCCATGCGCCTTTTCCCCGCGCTCATCGCCCTGCTCTGCAGTGCCACCTGTGTACCGGCGGCACCGCCGCCAGGCATCGACGGCACCCTGCTTTTTGACTTCGAGGCCCCGGACGCCACCGCTACATGGACCGTGCGCGATCTGACCGAGCTGGCCCTCACCGACCGCTGGGCCTCGGGCGGAACACAGGCGGCCGCCATCACCTATCACCGCTGGGAGGAGGGCAAGGAGCAGTGGCCCGCCGTACTGGCACTGGCCACCGGGAACGCCCTTCCGGTCACGGATTTCTCCGGCTACGACGCCATTGAGTTCGAGGTGCACAACCCCAATGACTTCCCGGCCGGGATCAACCTCCACCTGCGCGACGCAGCGGGCGAGCGCTTCGCGGCCCCTAACACGGTACCGCCGAAGACAACCATCACCGTGCACGCCAACATCGATACCACCGGCAATCTCGCTGTCTCCGACATCGCCGAGCTGCATCTATATGTGACGCGACCCACGCAGACCTATACCGTCTATGTGGACAACATCCGCCTGGT
Organism: uncultured Armatimonadia bacterium; assembly: GCA_964423635.1. Taxonomy (GTDB): domain Bacteria; phylum Armatimonadota; class Zipacnadia; order Zipacnadales; family JABUFB01; genus CAYRFY01. The sequence goes on from CAYRFY010000759.1 coordinate 2,051, forward strand.
GCTGAACCTGCCCGGCGACGCGGCCGAGCTCGCAAAGCAGGCGGAGGAAAGCGCCCTGACGGCCCGGGAGGAGCTGGGCCGGCTCGGCGAAGACGACCGCGAGCTCCAACGGCAGGTGCAGCGCGCCGAAGCGCTGGCCCGCCGGGCTCAGCGTTTCCGCACCGAGCTTGAGAGCCTCGCCTTCACCACCTGGGCCGATGTGGAGGCCCAGAAGGCGCGACTGGCACGGCTTCAGGAGCAGTTCCGGCAGAGCGAGAGCATCGTGCCCCGCATGCGGGCCATCGCCTACGCACGCGAGGTAGGCGCCGACCAGTTTGTCCTGGCCACCGAGAGCGCGGCGAAGAAGGTCTTCATCGAGCACGGGCGGCTCGAGTCGCCTCTGGGCAACTCCTACCGCCTCACCGCCGCCCGCAATGAGCGCGAGAGCTTCCAGGTCGTGGTTGTGCCCCTCCGCACCGCGCTGCAGGACGTCTCCTGGTCCCTCTCGCCCATCGTGGGCAAAGGTGGCGCCGAGCTCCCCGCAAGTGTGCGCCTCGTCGGCTACGTGGACTGCCGGCAGCCCTCGTACCAGGTGCCCCACACCGGCTGGTGGCCGGACCCCCTGATTGACTTCATGGACGGCGTGCAGGAGGTGCCGCTGGGCGAGGTGCTGCCGCTGTGGCTGACGGTGGACGTGCCCGAACAGGCCGAGGCGGGAATCTACCGGGGCAAGCTCACGGTGACGGCGCAGGGCGCCGCACCGCAGAGGGTGGACATCGCCCTGGAGGTCTGGGACTTCGCCATCCCGCGCCACACCCACCTGCGCACGGCGCTATCGCTCCGCGGGCTGACGGAAAAGCTGTATCCCAAGCAGCAATGGCCACAGATGCTGGCCAAGTATGAGGACTGGATGCTGTCTGAGTACAAGCTCAACCCCGGCTCGATCTACGGCGGCCCGCCCAACTGGGACGAGGCGCGCCTCGAGGAACTGATGGCCAACGGGCTCAACGCCATCAACCTGGGCTACTTCAACGCCCCGCGGGGCGATGACTTCAATGCCGAGAAGTATTGGCAGTCCTTCGACGCTCTGGTGGCCAAGATCGAGGCCTACCTGCCCACAGTGGAGGCCGCCGGCGCCCGGGACCTCTGCTACATCTACTGCTTCGACGAGCGCCCCACCGAGCAGCTTGACGTGGTGTTCGAGACCGCCGAGAGGCTCAAGATGCGCTGGCCGGACATCGAAGTCATGACCACGGCCTATGACAGGACCTTCGGTCTGACCAGGGAAAACGGGGCGGCCATGGACATCTGGGTCCCGCTGACCCCACATTTCGACGACAACGCCGAGGCCATCGAGGAGGCCCGGGCTGAGGGCCGCGATATCTGGTGGTACATCTGCATCGGCCCCCAGCACCCGCACGCCAACTGGTTCGTGGAGTACCCGGCGCTGGAGGGTCGCCTGCTGATGGGGGCCATGACCGCCAAGTACGAGCCCGGAGGCTTCCTGTACTATGCGGTCAACCGCTGGCCCCTGAATGACAGGCCCATCACCT
>CAYRFY010000760.1:0-3572 GCA_964423635.1 uncultured Armatimonadia bacterium
TATGGCGAGATCCTTCGCTATCTCGCTGCGCGAGATTGACGCTCAGGATGACATCCTGACGGCGGGCCCGGCTTTCGGACCGCGCTTCTATTACACCGTCTTGCGGTACGGCCGCAGGCCCGCCTGCATGAGTAGGCCGCAGACCTCATACTTCGACAGCATCGTGCGGTAGATGGAGACGCCCTCGTCCCGGGCGGCCTCCGTCATCTCCACGCCGACCTGCTTGCCCTCGACGACCAGGACCGCCGGGAGATGCTTGATGGCGGCGGTGCGCACGGCCTGGTCGGTGGTAAGCCCGGTGACCAGCACCGACCCGGGCCGGGCAAAGGCCAGCACGTCGCTCATCAGGTCCGCGGCGAAGCACCCGGAGAGCTCCACGGACGGGTCGACCGCAATGACCACGGCGTCGGCCTTCACAGCATCGATCAGGTCCGCGAGCGTCACCTTACACCCTCCCCTGGTATCGACGCGTCCGCCAAAGGTGCTGCTACCATTCTATCGGAAGTTTGTGGGGGATTTGTTACCTCAATGGGGGATATTGCTCTCCCCCAAATGGGGGAAATGTGGGGATGACGCAGGACATCATTGGGGGAGGCGGTGAGCCTATGCCGCCACATTGCGGGCGCGACGGATGCGGTTGTAGATGCCCATGCCCCCGGCGCAGAGGAGGTAGCCCGCCCCGGCCAGGACGATGGTCGTGGCCCCGGCGGGCAAGTTCGGGCCGTAGCTCAGGGCCAGACCCGAGGTGGTGAACAGGATACTCAGCAGTGCCGACAGGGCCATTACCTGCCAGAGGGTCTTGGAGAACAGCCCCGCAATGGCCACGGGGAGGCTGAGCAGGGCGATAACCATCACCAGGCCGACAACGGTGACCAGCAGGACGACGGTGAGGGCGGTCAGATACAGAAGCAGCAGATAGTAAAGCGACACCGGGATCCCCCGGAGCCGGGCGAATTCCTCGTCGAAACATACCGCCAGGAACTGGCGATAGCAAAGCAGCCCCACAGAGACGACCACGATGTCCAGGCCCGCCATGAGCAGCAGACTGCTGCGCCGGACCATGAGGATATTGCCGAACAGATAGCTCATCAGGTTCTCGCCGTAGCCCGGAGTGCCCCAGATGAACAGGACGCCCACGGCCATGCCGATGGCCCAGACGGCGCTGATGACGGTATCCTCGCGCTCGCGAAAGCGCAGGCTGACCAGGCCGATGATCGTGGCCGCCAGCAGCGCCACTACCACGGCGCCGTACAGGGGATGGAGCCATTCCCAGCCACGGGTCACCTGCAGATAGCGGGCGGCCCCCAGGCCGGCCAGGACGCAGTGGGCGATGCCGCCGGCGATGTACGTGATGCGCCGGGCCGCCACGTAGCTGCCCACCACCCCACACGAGATGCCGGCCAGCACACCGGCCGCCAGCGCGTACCGCAAGAAGGCGTTCTCACCCAGGGCCTGGAGAAACTCAGTCACTCTCCGCCGCCTCCCGGGCCACATCGGCCGCGCAGTCCAGACACTCATCGCCGTGCGCGTTGTGCTGCACCAATCGCAGGTCCGGGCCGTACATGGCCTGGAGAAACTCACCGGTGGCGTGCGTCAGGTCCACGGTCGGGTGCCGTAGCACCCGGCGGTTCACACACAGGACATCGCGGACCAGATTGGAGACGAAGGCCAGATTGTGCGTGACTACCAGCACAGTCATCTGCTTATTGAGTTCTGCCAGCAATTCATAGATGCCCTGTCTGACCAGACCGTCCACGCTGGCGGTGGGCTCGTCGAGCAAGAGCATGTCCGGCTCGGCGACGAGGGCTCTGGCGATGAGCACTCGCTGCCGTTGCCCCCCCGAGAGCTGCGCCACCGGCCGGCGCACCAGCGCCCCCAGCCCCACGCGCTCCAGAGCCGCCTCGACCCTCCGGCCCTCGGTGCCGTGGCACCCACTCACTCCCAGAAGACCCATGCGTACCACGTCCGACACCGTCACGGGGAAGGCACTATCATACTGGAACACCTGAGGCACATAGCCCAGGCGGCGCAGAACCCGGGCCGGGCGCTCTCCGAACACCTCGATGCGCCCCCGGATGGGCTGCAGCAGGCCCAACAGGAGCTTGAGGAAGGTGGTCTTGCCGCCGCCGTTGGGCCCCACGATGGCCAGAAACTCGCCACGCTGCACCGTGACGTTCACGTCCTCCAGGACAACTCGGTCGTCGTAGCCGAAGGTGACGCCCTCCACTCTCACCGCGGGTGTCTCACTCATCTTGCTCGGGCCTCCGATCCGACACTCCGACAAGGCCGGACTTGATGGTCGAGGCCATCTCCGCCAGGTTTTCGATGTAGTCACCGGAGAGAGGGTTGATCGGCACCACCGCGCCCCCGATCTCCTCGGCAATGGCGCGGGCGGCGGAATCGGCGAACTCCGGCTGGACGAAGACTACCCTGGCACCGGAGCTTCTGGCTCTCTTTACGATACTCGCGAGTTCTTTCGGTCCCGGTTCCTTGCCCTCGGTCTCGATGGCAACCTGGCGCAGACCGTAGGCGTCGGCCAGGTAGCCGAAGGCAGGGTGATAGACCAGCAGCTCCGATCCCGCCAGCGGTTTGAGGATGCGGGAAATGGTGGCATCCAGGCGGTCCAGCTCGGCATCCAGGGCCAGCAGGTTCTGTTCATACTGCTCGGAGCCCTCGGGGTCCAGTCGCACCAGTTCCCGCTGCATGGTATGCGCGATCTTCTTGGCATTCCTCGGGTCCAGCCAGACATGGGGGTCCATGGTCGGCTCCCCCTGCACGACGGGCTCGGGCGAGGCGGCGGCCAACGGCTCGCCCTCCTCCCCGGGTTCGGCGGCGACTGGGGCCTCCTCCGTGCCTTCCTGCTCCGCTCCTCCGGGTTTGTGGGCCTCATGGGTGCCCGTCTCCATGGCGCGCAGCTCGATCCCCTCCCGCGTGTCCACCACTTTGAGCCCGGGCATGGCCTCGCCGATCCTCTCCAGGAGCGCTTCCTCGAAGGGCAGGCCGATGGAAAAGTACGTCCGGGCCCGGGCCAACTGAGCCATCTGCCGGGCCGTGGGCTCGTAGGTTGCCGGAGACTGGCCCTGCTCCACGAGCACCAGCGCCTCGACTCTCTGTCCCCCCACTCGCTGAAGGAGGAATGCCTGCGGCAGGATGCTGACGGCGGCCACGATCTTCGCTTCCACACCGGTGGCCCCGACATCCGCGGTGGGTGCGGCGGGCGACGGCTCGGGGGGGCGGGCGGCCTCCGGGGCCTGCCTGCCACAGGCGGCCAGAAAGACCGCGGCCACCGCAGTGGCGGCTCCGACAGCAGCTCTGAGACTCATCAAAGGTCCCTTCCCGCGGGTCTACCGACGAGGATTGTAAGGCGCGTTTTATCGCACACACCCACTCCTATCACTATAGCGCCTCGGTCCTCCGCTTTTGTTCCGGCCTCGGGGTGGACAATACCGTATTGGTGGAAAAGAACGGCGCCGACATCAGGCTGAGCCCGGCATCGTAGGCCACCCACCCCTCGCCAGAGCCCACAACCCCGACCGAGACCCCACCGTGCCCGCGGTCTTCCAAGACCGCAC
>CAYRFY010000761.1:0-2660 GCA_964423635.1 uncultured Armatimonadia bacterium
CGTCCTTTCCCACAGCTTAGCCCAGCGCACCGGGCGAGACGCCCGCGGTCCCAGGGACGGCTGACGGTCGCCGGCCAACGGCACCGGGCGAGGCGCCCGCGCTCCCAGGAACGGCACGACAAACGGCGCACCGGGTGAGAGACCGCTTAGTCCTTCAGCAGCCGCCGCAGGTGGCCTTCGAAGTCCTCCTCTATACCGGAGAGGAACTTGTCCCATTCCGACGCGTGCCGGTATAGCGCCATGGAGGCCAGCTTCTTGGTCACGATAGCGTCGCGGTACGCCTGGAGCTCCGGGCGGTTCAGGGCGCGGAGCACCCTGGCCATGCCTAGATGCTCCACCAGCATCCGAGGCACATAGGCCTCGATGACGTCCCGCACCAGGTCGCGGTGGCGCAGGATGTCGTCCAGGCGCCCATAGAGCAGTTGCTGGAGGGCCAGCAACTGCTCGCTGGTCTGCACCGACAGCGTGTATAGCGGGGTGCCGGTCTTCTCGTGCAGCGAAAGCAGCATCCGGGTTTCCGCCACCGCGTTGTCGGCGATGAGTTCGAGCACCGAACGGATCATGCCCGAGCGCGTCTTGGCATCTCGGACCAGGAACCGTTCGTAGCCGTTGCCCAGCAAGAAGGCGCTCAACACCTCGGCGATGGAGCTGCTGGTCACGCCTCCCTTGTTCGCCGAGGAGTCCTTGATCTGCAGGATGCCTGTCTCCCGGGCGATATGCTCGCGGGAGGTGTCGTCGAAGAAGACATTGGCACCCTCGACGATGACCCTCAAATCGCGGAATACGTCCAGGAACTGGGCTACATTGCCGCCGTTGATGGTGTCCTTGAAGCCCCCGCAGGGAACGAAGGCGGTGATGTGGGCTTCGGCGACGTAGCGGCGCATGTCCCGACTGCACAGCACATTGCGGTGGAAGAAGGCGCCGTCCGGGACGACGGTGCCGTCGGGAAGGGTGACGGCACCGGACTGGCGTGGCACCCGGAAGCCCCGTGGCCCCAGCCTGTCTTCCGGATAGGCCATGGAGTTGAGGCGCGGCTCGGTGTGGCGGGCGAAAGCGATGCTCATCAGGGCGCGGCGGTCGAGGCCGTCGGGGTCGAAGAGCACGGAGCCACCGTCGACGATGAGGCAGATGCGGCCCTTGAGGGACTGGATCTGATTTGCCCCCAGGTCGCCGTCGGGGCCACCGGTCATCATCAGGTTCGTATCCGCTTCGGTGAGGCCCACGTGCGAGAGCACGGTGCGCAGCGTTGACATCACACCCATGGTCGTCATGCCGCTGGTATCGATGTTTTCCCCGATGCGCTCGTAGATGGCAATGGTGTCCGGGGTGGTCAGCTCCGGGAGGCCGTCGACCTGCAGTTCGGTGCCCTGCTCGCCCCGCGGGATGAGCCCAAACACCCTGCGATCCTGTGTGAGGCCGTAGGTGTCGTGGGGCAGACCGAAGGACTTGCCGGTGGTCGCAGTGCGCCAGTGCTTGTCTCCGCGCTCGCGGGCACGGAAGGCCACGGCATCCATGAAGCCGGCGGTTCCCTCGTCGGGGCCGAAGAACACCCGCTCCGGTGTGCCCAGATAGTCGATGACCGCCTCATCGGGCTGGGTCAGATCCATGACGCCCTCTGTCAGGTCCAGGGTGGCGCGGCGGACGTCCCCGGCGAACTCCGGGTGAGGAACCACCACGCCCTTGGCCCCGCTCTCGGCGATGTCTTTGTGCTTCAGGCGCTGCGCCACGGGTCCCAGGGCGTAGTTCAGAAGCGGCATGTTGTCCAGCTCGTCGCTCCAATTGCTCTCGGTGACGCGGATCAGGCGCACGCCGCGCATGTGGCAGGCCGTGGCGTAGAAGCCCAGAACGAAGAAAACCCCGTACACCGGGCCGGGGAAGACCAGAGGGTCCAGCACCTCCGGGGCGATACGGAAGGCGTGGGAGCGCTTGTGCGGCTTGTAGAAGTTGGTCTTGTGCACATCCGTGACCAGCCGGGCCATGAAGCTGAAGATGTCGTAGCCGGTACTGTCGTCCACGAAGGCGATGGCGGCCTGACGGCGGAACTCAGCCACCTCTCTTTGCAGCCTGGCGGCGCCGGGCCGGGTCTTGTGGGCCGGATTGAACTTGCGGTCAAACAGGCGGTACAGCCACTCGATCAGTTCGGGGTGCGACCGGAGAGTATCCAGGATCCACCGCCGCGTGTACTCGGAGCGGCTGGTATCAAAGACCCGGCGGGCGAAGGCATCCCGTAGGTCCTTGCGCGGCAGCCCGTGCATGATGTCCGTGTCGACGGGCAAGTCCTTGTGGATGAAGTTGTGCACGAAGGCGGCGGCGGCGGTGGCGAAGATGAACTGGGAAAACTCAAGCTGCCCTGAGACGTACATGCTGTCGAGCTCACCGGTCTGTATGGCCAGCAGGGAGCGCAGGTTCACCTCGGCCTGCGTCAGGCGGCGATCCGTCGGCCTGGCCGCCACGTACAGGGAGCACACGGATTCCAGGCGCCCGCTATTGCCGCGGTAGGTCTCCCAATAGGCGCGGCGCAGCACCAGCCCCAGGTCTTCCAGCATGCGGCGGATCACCGGCAGCGCCGAATGCCCGAAGTCGTCGGCGAACATGATCCGCGTCTCGGTGGGGCTGTCGGAGGCGGAGATCTCCACCAGGGGCACGGCCTGCTGCTCGCT
>CAYRFY010000761.1:2670-3570 GCA_964423635.1 uncultured Armatimonadia bacterium
GGGCGAATTGCCCTCCTGTTGGAAGCGTTAGTGGGCGACGAAACAGTCGAGTCCTTCGGCGATCAGTGGCGCTCGGAGGCGGAGAAGGTCGGGCTATTCGTCGGCGACACCACGTTCGAAATCGACTTGTTGAAGTCAGGCCGCGTCATCTCGATGTGTCGGACTCTGAAGGCGCTCGCAACATCGAAGGCGGCACAAGTCCGTGCGGGATCGTGGCAGAAGGCGAAGCGGAACTCCGGGCTGTCGCCGGCACACTGCACCGGCGGCCTCACGGCATGGATGATGTAGGTGTAGTAGGAATCCTCGGGGCTGAAGTAATACTCCACCCGATTGCCGTTCATCACGGCATCGAGGACGGTCTCCATGCGGTCGCGGTTCTGGGGAGTAGCGATGCGTGCCTGCACCCCGCCGTCGATGTCGAACTGGGCCTCGGAGACCTCGCCCCGGAGCACCACCTCGTCGTCCTCTCGCACCTGGATGTTGTTGGCAACCGTGCGCAGGACGCGTTTGAGGGCATCCTTGGAGATATTCTGGAAGAAGTACTCCGGCAGTCCCAGTTGGGTGAGCAGTACACCCGCCGCGGCGTTGACGCACCGTGCGGTGAGCAGCCCTTCGCTTGCCAGCTCGATGACCGTCTCGTAGAGCATTCGCGGGTCTAGCCCCATGGCCTCGGCCCGCTCGATGACCGACCCTGTGCGGCACGTACCTCGCTCGAACTGCATGAAGACCGCCTCCCGGGACGGCGACCACCTACAGCCGTCCACGCGCTTGGATAGCGACGTGCGGAGGGGGGTGAACGGCGACGGGCAACGGCCGCCTCACCCTCCTGCCCCCCTCTCCCTTACGCCCGCAAACACCGCGGGCGACCGGAGGAGGGGGGTGAACGACGACGGGAACGGC
>CAYRFY010000762.1:0-3561 GCA_964423635.1 uncultured Armatimonadia bacterium
CGAGAGCATCATGAACTCCGGCGGGCAATCCCTGGTCTACGAGATCGAGGAGGCGCTGCGGGATCTGCACGGCCTCGGACTCTCCGGTGGCTTCACCCATTTTGGCCCGTCACCGACCGCCGAGGTCGCCGCGGCCAGGGCCGGCGAGTTGTATGCGGTGGTCTCTGACGAGGTGGCGGTTCGCATTCTGCCCGGCGGACTGGTGCGCGTGACCAAGAACCTGGTGCCCTCGGCGAGGGTACGGCCCGATTGGCTGCGGGTGGACGGCCCTGAGGCTTCCGACCGCGACGGCCCCGGCGGGGGGGAGGACTAGCGGACCTTTGCCTCAGACCGACGACCACGGCACGGAGGTTCGCCTCGCGTCGTTGCCAGGGCCAGGCGGCGATCCCGCAGGGCGGGATCGCCGAGTCGGGCTGGAAACTCACATTATGCATGAACGCACTGGAGACACATTTGGCCATTACCACGTTCGGAACGGTCGAGGTACTGCCGTTCTCCCCCCTCCTCCCGTCTCCGCCGGCCGTTTGGCGGAGTAAGGGAGAGGGGGGCCGGGGGGGTGAGGCGACGTGAGTCGGCGCCCGCCCGGAACCTGCATGATCTGAGTGGAAAGCCCGACCTACGCGTTTGCGAACGACGGAGCCGCGGCCCCACAACTTGCCTCAAACCTCGGGAAGCCCGCCCATATCGGCATCGAGGAGGCCCCGCCGAAGGTGCCCTCTGTTTTCCCCGCGAACCTGCTCCAAAACCCGGCGCCGACGGTCCTGTTTCGGCGGCGCCCCGGAGGTGGGCGTTTTGCCCCGGCCCAATGTGGTTCTCTTCATCACCGACGGCCACCGCGCCGGCTCTCTGGGCTGCTACGGCTCGGACATCGCCGAAACTCCCCACATCGACGCCTTCTCTCAGGAGGGAGCCCGGTTTTCTCGAGCCTTCTGCACCCATTCCGTGTGCATGCCCACCCGCGGCTCCATCTTCACCGGGCGCTATCCCCACGTGCACGGGGTGTGGGCCAACGGCATTGCTTTGCCCCGCGATGAGATCACGCTGCCGCAGGTGCTCGCCGAGGCGGGCTACGCTACCTGCGCCACGGGCAAGGTGCATTTCGAGCCCCAGGAGCCCTATGAGGGGCGGGCGCCGATCATCGACACTTCCCAGCCCTACTACGGCTTTTCTGAGGTGCACCTGAGCGAGAACGCCATCGGCCGCGAGTACCTGGATTTCATCGACCGCGAGCATCCCCGGCTCTCGCAGCAGGCCCTCAAGCGCGTGGACATGCCGGCGGAGGTCCATGAGCTGCGGTGGATCACCGATCGGGGCATCGACTTCGTGCGGCGGCACGCTGCGGGTCCCGACCCGTTCTTCCTCTCCTGCTCCTTCCACGAGCTGTCGCCGCCCTGCATCACCCCGCTTGAATACGCCGGCCACTATGACCCGGCGGATGTCCCGGTGCCCGATGTGCGCGAGGACGACCTGGCCGGCAGACCGCCCTTCTACCGCCAATGCTACGAAGGCTATCTCGCCCGGGGCCGCCAGCCTGACGAGCCCACCCTGAGGCGCCTCATCGCCGGCTACTACGACCAGCTCCGCTTCATCGACCACCAATTCGGCAGACTCACCGAGGCCCTGCAAAGCCTGGGCCTTTGGGACAACACGATTGTGCTGTTCACCGCCGACCACGGTCTGTCGCTCAACGACCATTGGCAATGGCGGCACGGCCCGTTTTTGTTCGATGAGGTCACCAATGTCCCGATGATCTGGCGCGCTCCGGGGGTGACGGCGGCGGGAGTCAATCAGGCGCTGGTGGAGGGTGTCGACATCATGCCCACGGTGCTTGGCCTGTGTGGGGTGAAGACACCGGCGGGGGTGCAAGGCCGATCGCTGGTGCCGCTGCTGAGTGGTGCTCCCGGTGCCCTGGGCCGCGAATCGGTGCTCCTGCAGGAGCGCCGGGCCCCGGACCTGGAAGTGCGCGGCATCGACCCGGACACCATCTGGCAGGTGGCGGTGCGCACCGAGCAGTACAAGCTCACCCACTATCACGACTATCCGCACGGCGAGCTGTATGACCTGAAACAGGACCCGGGGGAGTTCGTGAACCTGTACTCAGACCCGGCATACCGTTCCGTGCGGTCCGATCTGGAGGCCCTGCTGTTGGAGAGGCTGGTGGGCTCGCAAGACCCGCTACCCGAGCGACACTGGGCGTGGTGATCCGGCCGGAGCCGGACGTCGGCGCGGTAGATGGATGGCCGCGCCCGCACGTGGCTTTGCGCCCTCGGTCTCCCGTCCGCGGCACTCTGCACGACTGCCGCCGCACGCCGTGGGTATACTGCACAGGGCGGGACCGTGCGGAGGGCGGCTTGGAGCCGAACGAGAGCCGACCCGGCCGGCCCGCCGCACGAGGGATCCGGGCCCGATCCGCCGGGCCCCAATCATGCCGGGAACGTCGAGCCGCGGCGCGGTGTGTCCGCGCTGCCGCCATCCATTACGCCCGCTCATCGAGGAGAGCATTCCATGCGCGGTTCTATCCTGTCACTGATCGCCGTCGCGGTCCTTACGACCTGCACGCAGGTAACGGCGGATGTGGTCCTCCGCTATGGGTTCACCGCCGGCCAGACTCTGGTCTATGACTGCACCAGCACCGGGGAGGGCGTTATCCAGGCCATGGGGCGTACCGATCCCCTGCGAACTTCGGCCACCTTTGCCTATGTGGTCTCCTGTACCGAGGTGAGCCCCGAGGGGAATATGACCCTGGTTCATGAGGTGCAAGAGCCGCAAATCACCGCAATGTGGGGCTCTCAGCCGATCGCCACCCATGTGAATATCCCCACGGTGATCACGGTGATCGAGCCCGGAGGCCGGGTGCTGTCCACTCAGGTGCAGCAAGAAGCGGCCGCCGGCGCCGGCGGCCTCAGCGGTATGATGCCGGGGACGGGCTTCGATGTGGGCCAGTTCTTCGGGGAGCTCCGCGGTCCGAGCTTCCCCGCCGAACCGCTCGCACCGGGCAGCAAGTGGCAGGATCAAGTCACCGTTACCACGCAGTCCGGCCAGCCCATGGTCATCGACTATGTCACGGCCCTGCTGGACTTCGCCAGGCTCCACGATAGGCCCTGTGCCCGGCTCCAGACCGAATACCGGGTCCCCCTGGACCTTTCTCTTTCCGGCGGCGGGCTGTTTACCGCCACCGGGAGCAACGTGGGTAGCCAGATCTCGTACTTCGACTACGAGGCCGGCCGGGTCCTGCGCTACGACGGCACCTCGGACACCGAGATGACCATGGCCACGCCCCAGCTCTTCGGCGGCGCGGGGCAGCAGACTTCCGTCCAGATGAACCTGAGGTCTGTCACTTCGGTGGTTCTCCGGCAGGGCTAGAGGCGCGAGCGGAGGCGAAGGCGGCCGAGGAATGCAGCACCGGGCTGCCCGGGCCTGTGGGCGGGGCGGCGCTCACCGACGCCGCCTCCGTCTCGCCGTCCGTCGCCTCCGCCGTTTTCTCCCGCTTCTCCTCTCCCCGTCTTCGGCCGTCTTCCCCCTGCCGGCTTTCTCTGCCTTTCTCCGTGAGACTCCGTGTCT
>CAYRFY010000763.1:0-3557 GCA_964423635.1 uncultured Armatimonadia bacterium
GCCGCAGCAGGGCGTGAGGCGACGTCTGCCGTCGCCGTCAGGTCCGCAGGACCGCACGGCGCTCCCGCCCGGCGGGAGCGGCTCGAGGAATCTCCCGACATGTAGCGAGATCCTTCGCTATCTCGCTGCGCGAGACTGTCGCTCAGGATGACATGAGCCGGGCCGGCCGTACTCTTCAACCGGACCCCCAGCCCACCACCCAACCAGGCAGAGGAGATCGCCCATGGATCCCGCCATCTCCATCACAGCCGTCGCGCCCACCCCCCTGCTGCGCGGCCCGCAAGACGCGCTCTCCCAACTGGTGCGGGTGTCCGTGGACAACCCAACGGGCCCCACTTCGGCCCGCCTGCTCGCGGATGTGGCGGGGCGGCGGGTGGATGAAGCCCTGGAGTCTGTGCCCTCGGGGGCGTCGACACATGAGCTATTCATCCCCGCCCTATCCGAGCCAGAGACCCTGATCTTCTGTCTGCTCACCCAGGGCGGCCGGGAATTGGCCCGGCTCCCGGTGGCCTGGCGGCCCGCCAGACGCTGGGTCGTGCATCTCGTGCAGCGCTCGCACCACGACGTGGGCTATACCAATTTGCCCTCCGTCGTGCGTCGCGAGCATGTGGACTTCTGGGACAGCACCATCGACATGGCCCGGAGTACCGCGGGCTTTTCTCAGGACGCGCAGTTCCGGGTGGTAGCTGAGCAGGTCTGGTCGCTGCTGGAGTTCCTCCGTCAGGCGCCGGCGGAGCGGGTGGCGGCCATGCACGATCTGATCCGCTCGGGACATGTGGAGCTCACGGCCCTGTTTGGCAACATGGTCACCGAGGTCTGTGGCCACGAGTCGATCCTGCGCGCGATGTACCCGGCCTTCGCCTTGAGCCGCCAATTGCAGGTGCCCATCCTCACGGCCGAGCATAATGACATCCCCGGCATGAGCTGGGGCCTGTGCCAGGCACTGACCGCCGCCGGTATCGAGCTCCTCTGCCCGGCCCTGCCCCGCTACTGGGCGTGGCAGGACCCGCCGATGCGGAGCTTCTGGGATGACGCGGCGCTCTTTCCCCAGGGTCAGCCGGGATGCTTCTGGTGGGAGGCGCCTTCGGGCAAGAGACTGCTTCTGTGGGACAGTCACGGAGCGGGTGGGGACGTGAGCCCGGCTCTGCCCGACCTGGCCGGGCGCCTGCAGTCGCTTCAGGAGGGGCCGTACCCGTACGAGGTGGTTCGCTGGCCTGTGGGGGGCGGGGCGAGAGACAATGCCCCGTACATCGAGGGCTTCGCCCGGAAGGTCCGTGAGTTCAACGACCTGTGGACGTACCCCCGTCTTGTGTGTAGCACCAACGCCCGCTTCTTCCGCGATCTGTTGCCCCATCTGCCCGCCGACCTCCCGGTGTTCCGGGGCGAGCTGCCGGGGCAGGACTATCCGACGGGGTCCACCTCCACGGCCGGGGCCACGGCTCAAAACCGCGGCAACCACAGCCGGCTCCTGGTCTCCGAGCGATTGGCGACCATCTCCGCGGCGGCCACGGGCTACCGCTACCAGGCCGAGGACCTTGCCGCGGCGTACGAGGACGTGCAGTGGTACGACGAGCACACCTGGGGGCACCATTTCCCCTGGGGGCCGACGATGCAGGCCTCCCGGGCCGAGAAGCTCGTGCACGCGCACCGCGCCGCGGCCCTGACCTACGACGTGGCCGCCAAGTCTCTGGCCGCCATCGCCGACGCCGTTCGGCTGCCCCACGAGGGCTTCTTCCTCCTGGTCCACAACCCACTGCCCCATGCGCGCACCGAGACCGTCCGCACTCCCATGAGGGAGATCGACAACTGTGGCAGTGTGATGGTCCCGACACCCGATGGCGACGAGCCCGGCGCCGGCAGCCATCTCCGCGGAGTGTTGCTGGGCAATCGCTGGCACGCAAATCCCTCGTCCCAGATCCTCGCGGGCCACTTCGATCTGGTGGACGTCGCCAGCGGCGAGATCGTTGCCCACCAGTTCGTGGAGGTCGGCTCCGCCGACGACCCGATTCAGGACGCTCCCGAGCGTATGGGCCTGGGGCAGGGCGGGCGCCGCTACGGCTTCTTCGAGGGCCCCTGTGGCATCCGCTTCGACCTGTGCTTCATCGCCCGAGACGTGCCCGCCTGCGGCTGGCGCACCTACGAATTGCGGCCCCGCTCCGATCTGCCGCGCCCCTCGCGTCCACCGGCATCCGGCGACTGTCTCGAGAACGAGTTCTACCGCATCACCGTAGACCCCGAGGCCGGCGGAATCGTGAGCATCTGGGACAAAGAGGCCTCCCGCGAGATGCTGGATGGAGCCGCCGAGCACGGCTTTTCCGACCTCATCGTTCGCACTCCCTTCGCCGGCGAGCAATACTCCCTCACCGACCGCAGCGTCACGCCCGGGCTCAAGGGCCCGGTGTGCCGTACGCTGGAACTCTCCGGCGCCGTTCACGGCCACCCCCGAGTGCGCCGGAGCATCTGCCTGTATCCGGGCATCCGCCGCATCGACCTGGCCGTCAGGGTCCTCAAGGACGCCACTCCGCTGCTGGACGCCCACCTCGCCTTCCCCTGGCAGGCTTCGGAGCCCAGATTCCGCTACGAGGGCGTACTCAGCGTCCTGCGTCCCGTGGAGGACTACCTGCCCGGGGCGTACTGGGATGCGCTGGCCGTGGGGAACTGGGTGCATCTTGCCGATGGCGACTACAGCATCCTGTGGGCCTCATTGGATGCCCCCATGGTCTACCTGGGCGGTCTGTGGCCGGGCTACGTGTCGCCGGCCCACAGTTGCCGTGTGGCGGACCGCGCCGAGCACGATCCCATAGGCCTCGAGCAGATCACCCGCGGCCATATGTACTCATCGGTGTTTGCCAACAACTTCGGCACCAACTTCTACGCCAGCGGGCCCGGAAGCTATCTGTTTCGTTACAGCATCACCACGGCCAAAGGCGCCTCGGACGCCCTGGCCGCGCGCTTCGGGCAGGAGGCGCTCACGCCGACGGAGTGCATCTTCACCGACAGGCCGCGCGAGGGCACGCTGCCGCCGGTTCACGGCTCTTTGCGCCTCGAGGGCGACGGAGTCGTCCTGCTCGCGTGCAAGCGGGCCGAGGACGGCCCGGGGCACATCATCCGCCTGTGGAACTGCACGCAGGAGCAGGCCGAGGCCAGGATTGAGACAACCTTCGCCCTGGGCACCGCCGCCTCGCTCACCGATGCGGTGGAATGCGGCCTCGGCGGCGCCGCCGACGCCGAGATCCTGCACTCCGACGAGAGGGGTTTCGGCGTGCGGATAGACCCGGGCGCCATCGCCACGGTACGAACGACAACGACAACGACTACGACTAGATGACAGGATAGACAGGATAGCGGCGGATGGACAGGATAGCATCCACGGCTACGACGAGGAGACAGGATGTGCGGGATGGAGGTCACGGCAGACGACATAGGATATGAGCGCAGCGACCGCGACCGGCCATCTGCCGCCATCCCGTAGTAGTCTTTGCCGTGTCCGCTGCCGTTATCCGCCGTTACCCGCCGTTATCCTGTCCATCCTGTTCCTCAGTCGTTGCCGTTATCCG
>CAYRFY010000764.1:0-3535 GCA_964423635.1 uncultured Armatimonadia bacterium
CGAGCTCTCGGTTCCGGGACTGGGGTACCGGATGGTGATGATCGGGGCGCGGTAGGGCCTGTCGGCCGTGATGAGTGGGCCGGGTGAGCGTTGCCATGGCCGGCGTCGGCGTGCAGCCGCGGTGTGGGTTCACGGTCTTGGCGGGGCAGCAATGCTCCTGTCGGGCCCGCGCGGCCCGCCGTCGCCCCGGGTGGGCGGCGGGTAGTCGCTCACCCGGAGGGCGATGGGCGAGCGCCTGCGCCGTCGTCCGTCATTAGCCAGTTGTCCCAGGCGTCGAGCAACTCCGGCACCGTGACGAAGCGGAACCCGGCCGCCCCCAGCTCCTCCAGGATGCGCGGCAGGGCCTCGGCCGTGTCCTCATGTCCTGCGGAATCGTGCATCAAGACGATGTCCCCCGGGTTGGGGGTGTAGATGACGTTGGTGGCGATGGTCTCTGCCGTCGCTCGGCGGTCGGTATCGGCGGCGCTGATCGTCCACAGAATGCCGGCATAGCCCCGGGAGAGGGCGGCCCTGTTCAGGTTGCCCTTCGTGATCCCGTACGGTGGCCGGAACAGGTCCGGTTCGTGGCCCGTGCATTCCTCGATCAGCTTCGCGGTGCGCTCCAATTCTGAGTTCGCGCTCTCCGGTGAGGTGGAGGACGGGTGACTGTAGGAGTGGTTGCCCACGGCGTGTCCCTGGGCGAACACCCGGCGGGTGATGTCCGCGTTGGCGGCGATGGCGGAGCCGAGCTGGAAGAATGTGGCCCGCGCGCCGTGCTCGCGGAGAGTCGCGAGGATGCGCGGCGTCACCGTGGTGCTCGGGCCGTCATCGAAGGTCAGGGCCAGGAGCTTGTCCGGGAAGCCCTTTACCCGGCTGCTCACCACCTGTGCGGCGTAGCGCGCCGGAATGGGGAGGAAGAGGGGAGCGGCCGGAGCGGGCGGCGTTGCCGGAGCACCGCCGGTGTCGGGAGCCGTGACGGCCACCGGCGGGGCGGAGGGGACGGCGAGCGCCTCGGGCGGTGGTGCCGCCGGGGTGGGTGTCCGCGTCAGCCAGACCGCGGCCAGGCAGCCGGCGGAGAGGATGATGAGGGCGATGGGAAGCGCACGGCTGCTCATGGGCGGGTCCTTCTCTGCGAGGCCGGGGTCTGAGTCACCAGCTTAGCAGGGCAAGGGGTCGCGGGCAAGGGAGAGTGCGGGATTGTAGCCGGCACACGGCTTTCGGGCCGACTCAGTTTGCCCGCCTCCACCAAGGTCATCGGAGGACCGCCGCCGAACTAATCCGCCTTAGCCCGCAACCAATAGGGACCGGAGGCTTCCGTCCATGCATGACCCCAAGTGGTGCATCTTCTTCGACTTTCACACCATGCCCGCCAATCCGGACGTGGGCAAGGGCTTTGACTTCGACGCCATCACCGGGCAGCTCGCCGACGCCGGTGTGGACTACGTGGTGTTCCCTGCCCGCTGCAACCTGGGGACCGCCTATTACAACACGAAGGTGGGTATCCGCCATGCGGCCCTGGAATACGACTTGATCGGCGAGCTCTCCGCCGCCTGCGAAAAGCGCAACATCGCGCTGTCTTGCTACATCAATATCGGCCTGTCGCACGAGGAGGGTCTGCTCCACCGCGAGTGGTGCGTGCTCACCCAGGAGGGCTATACGTATCGGCCCAATCGCCTGGACCACTTCATGAGGCAGATGTGCTACAACACCGGCTATGCCGAGCATGTGACCGAGATGGTGCGTGAGGTTGTCTCGGGCTACCCGGTGGCGGGCCTGTTCTTCGACTGCATGTACACCCATCCCTGTGTGGGGGTGGAGTGCATCCGTGAGATGAAGCAGTTGGGGCTCGACTGGCAGGACGAGGAGCAGCTCCACGACTACAACTACATGAAGATGAACCGCATGGCCAAGAAGCTGTGCGACGCGGCCAAGGAGATCAACCCCGAGCTATTGCTGTACTGCAACGGCATCGACTACGAGGCCCAGGCCGAGATGGGCACCTATCTGGAGTTCGAGTGCCTGCCCACCGGAGGCTGGGGCTACGAATCGCTGCCCATGGGCGCCCGGTATCTGCGGACATTGGGCAAGCCCACTCTCAACATGAGCGGACGGTTTCACAAGTCGTGGGGCGACTTCGGAGGCATCCGCACCGAGCCCAGTCTGGAGTACGATCTGGTCTACGGCCTGGCAAATGCCATGCGCACCACCATCGGCGACCACTTCCACCCCCGGGGCGACATCAACCGGCCGGTCTTCGACATGTACAAGCGGCTGTACGACCGGCTCCGGCGCTACGAGCCCTGGCTGGAGGGCGCGAAAGCGGAGGTGGACACCGCCATCGTCTGGCCTGCTCCGTACCCGGGGTACAAGTTCATGAGCCCGGGCAAGCGGCAGCAGTTCGACAAGTATTACACCGCCATCAAGGGCGCCTGTCGGCTGCTGTGCGAGCTGAAATACCAGTTCGACATCGTCACCGACTACGTGGACTGGGACGGCTACGAGCTGCTGGTCCTGCCCGATCATACGCTTCTGGAGGACAACTGGGCCGATCGCATCCGCAGGCACCTGGACAAGGGCGGCGCGATCCTGTCCGCCGCCTGGTCGGGCCTGAACCCGGAAATGGAAGACTTCGTGTTCCCGCAGTGGGGAGCCAGGTACCTGGGAGAAGACCCGTACGACCCGGCGTTCTTCACTCCGGCGGAGGCCTTCTCCTGCGACATGCCGGATATGCCCATCACGCTGTATCAGAGGGGCACTAACCTGGAGGCTTTGGCCGGCGCCGAGACGCTGGGCGAGATCATCGCTCCGTACTACAACAGGCACTGGGACGGGGAGCATGGTTTCGTGTACATGCCTCCGGACAAGCCCACGGGCCGCACCTGCGGCGTGGTCAACGGTCGTGTGGCCCACTTCAGCCATCCGCTGTTCTCCAGCTACAGCATCGACGCACAGGTGCCGGTGAAGCAGTATGTCGGCAATGTGCTGGCGCGCATCATGCCCACGCCTCTTGTGAAGGCGCCGGCTTTGCCTTCCTTCGCCCGGGCCAATGTTACGTCTCAGCCGGGACGCCGGATGCTGTGGCTGATGAGCTACGTTCCCGAACGCCGGGGCAGCACGGTGGACATGATCGAGGAGCCCATCGAGCTGCGGGACGTACCGGTGGCTCTCAGGGCCGATGGCAGGAGCATCAAGTCCGTGTATCTGGCGCCAGATAAGACGCCTCTGGACTTCGAGGTCAAGGACGGCTATGTCCATACGACCGTGCCGGTCGTGAATGGGTACGCGGTGATCGTGTTTGAGGAGTAGGGGAGGACGGCGTCAATACCGTCTTTCCGCCACCGAAGGAGCTATGTCATGACTTACCGCCCCAAGGCCCGCATGCTGTTTTGCGACTGGCACATGCCCAGCATCCTGCCCGAAGTGAAGATCGACTATGCCGATTACTTCGCCCAGATCCGGCGTACCGGCGCTCAGTGCCTGATCTTCCAGGTCAAGACGGCTCACGGGGCCGCCTTTGCTCCCACCGAAGTGGGCTTCACCAATCCCACCATGAGCG
>CAYRFY010000765.1:0-3533 GCA_964423635.1 uncultured Armatimonadia bacterium
AGGGCCTCGTCCACGCGTCTATTCAGACGAAGCAGCTCGGCCTCGGTGAGGTCTCGGGCCGTGACGACGATCACCGGTATGTCCCGCCAGTCCTCGCGGTCGTGGAGCTTCTCGAGAACCTCGAACCCATCCATCTGGGGCATGAGCAGGTCCAGGAGGATGATGTCGGGGATGACCTCATCCAGCCTGGCCAGGCCGACACGGCCGTTCTCGGCCTCCACCACCTCCCAGCCCACCTTCTCAAGGCAGCGGCGCACCAGGAGGCGCGCCTCGGGATCATCCTCGATCACCAGCAGCGAGCCCTCCTGCCCGTCACCGGCGAGGCGGTTGACCACCGAGAGCAGGCGCCGGCGGTCTACGGGCTTGAGCAGGTACTCGAAGGCGCCGAGCGCATAGCCTTTCTCGCGATCCGGTGAGAAGCTGCACAGCACCACGGGGATGCGGCTGAGCTCGGGGTCCGATTTGACATGCTGCAAGACGGTCCACCCATCCACACGGGGCATCACCACATCGAGGGTGATGACGTCGGGCCGCAGGGCGCGGGCCAGCTCCAGGCCCTGCTCGCCGCCACGGGCACAGGTGACGCGGAAACCCTCCTTCGAGAGCCAGCCGGCGATCATGCGCTGCACTTCCGGGTCGTCGTCGATGACCAGAACGGAGTGGGTGCTACCGGGCGCGGCGGGCTCATCGTGTGCGCAGAGGACCTGTGGCAGGGCCTCCACGGCGTCGGGGGCGGCCGGGCATAGCAGCGTGAAGGTGGTGCCCTGGTCGATGCCGGTCTGGTAGGTGATATCGCCTCCGAGCATCTGGCACAGGCGCCGAGCGATGGCCAGGCCCAGTCCGGTCCCCCCCTGCCGACGAGACGCATTGGCCTCGGAGTGCGCCAAGGGGTCCAGCGCCTGCTGGGCCTGCTCCGCGGACATGCCGATCCCCGTGTCGGACACCTGCGCGGTGATCCGGTCTCCGGCGGGAGTGCCGACGCGTTCCACGGTCAGGGTGACCACTCCATTGTGGGTGAGTCTGGCCGCGTTGGACAGCAGGTGCAACAAACACTGCTTCAGCTTGCCGCGATCGGTATGAAGACTGCCCGCCTCCGCCGAGCAGCGGACTTCGAAGCGGTTGGCATTCATCTCCATGAGGGGAGAGGCCTCTGCAGCCAACTCGTCCACCAGCTCGGAGAGCTCGAAGGACTCCTCCTGCAGTTCGGTCTGACCGGCCTCGATCCGCGATAGATCCACCACCTCACCGACCAGTTCCAGGAGACGGACGCCGGCGGCGCGGATACGCTGGAGGTCTCTGGCCATGTCCCTAAGACCGCGCTCCATGGCGTCGTCCTGCAGCACTTCGCCGTAGCCGATAATGGTGTTCAGCGGTGTACGCAGGTCGTGGCTCATGCTACAGAGCAGTACGCTCCAGGCACGGCTCGCCGCCTCGGCCTGCAGCTTGGCCCGCTCCTGCTCCTTCTCCGCCAGGCGGCGCTGAGTCATGTCGCGGATCGTCTCGATCGCGCCGATGACAGTGCCGTCATCGTCGAACAGCGGCCCGGCCGTGCCCATCAGGTACGCTTCGCGCCCCCGGATCCCGGGCACATAGGATTCGCCGGAGATCCGGCTCCCGCGCCGTCGGAACCCCGTGTACTTCCGGGCGATCTCATCATTGGGCTGCACAACGAGGTCGATCAGGATCGGGCGCCGCTGACCGTACAGGGGAATGGCGTACGCGTGGTCGCCCTTGCCCAGCATCTCGGCGGCCGGCACGCCCGTCAAGGTCTCCATGGCGTGGTTCCACACCGTCACCTGCCCCGCCGCGTCGATGGCGAAGGTCGCGTCAGGCAGAAACTCGAACACCTCGCGCAGGAGCCTCTCGGAGGTGCGGGCCTTGGCCTCGGCCTTCCTGCGCTCCGTGATGTCCTCCAGGGTGCCCTCGATGTACTGCGGGTTGCCCGCCCTGTCCCGCACCAGACGGCCGCTGAGCGCCACCGCGAACACCTCCCCGTCCGGTCGCCGAAACTCCGTTTCAAATCCGGTGACCGGGCCCGACATCACAGCGGTCAGGAACCGGCGGCGATCGTGGGCGCTGGCATACAACTCACGCAGCCCGATGGCGTTGACCTCGTCCACCGAGCTCACGCCCAGCGCGTCCAGTATCGCCGGGTTGGCGTCGAGCACCAGGCCCTCGGGAGAGGTGCGGAAGAACCCCACCGTCGAGCTGCTGGCGAAATGCGGCAGCCGGTCTGCGTCGTCCTGGGAGGCGCCTTCCGGACCCCTGGCGTCTTCCATGAGAGTCACCCGCTCTGGGACGGTGGGCGTGAGCGCGAGTGTCGGCCGGGACACGAGAGGCAACGGAGGTGGTGAGGACGCCCCGGCCGTCGAAGTTCGTGGGATGCGGCGTGCTGGGATGGCAGTCCTGCGCCCGCGCCCTCACCCACCGGCACGCCCATCGAGGCGACTTCGCCGGCACGCATGGCGAGACTGTATTACTTACCTTCGTTATAGAGACAGGGGTCTCCTGCTGTGGCGCCGCTTTTCTTGTCACAATTCGGGGTCGCCCAAACCGGCGGGGGAAACACACGCGGACCCCGGTGGTGGACCGGGGCCCGGCGGCTTTCTAGGCCTTGCTGGAACTCGACGCCCCCCATCCCCACGGCCGGCCGGTGCTGTTCACGGTCGGCCGTGGCGGCACCTCCCCCGGTGTCAGGGCGTCGGCCAGCTCCACCGAGGCATCCTCGATCATCTGCCCCGCCTCGGGCGCCAGCTTGCTGCTCAGCGCCAGCCGCGGCTCGTACCCGCCGCCGTGCTCGCCCAGAGCGTCCGGCGTGGGCACATAACCCACGCAGCCGTTGGCCAACTCCACCACCCAGGTGAAGGGAAACTGCGAGCGCTGCTTGATGTTCAGCCCGAACCGGCAGAAGTACTCGGCCGGATTGGACAGGTAGACCGCCGGCCCGATCTGCACCGCCTGAACCTCGCACTCCACCTCCGGTTCCCAACGATTGAGCTCGTAAAGCAGCACTTCGTCCCTGGAAAACACCAGCTCGCCCGAGGGGCTCTCACCGGCGGCAAGCATCTGGTTGACCGCCGCCAGAGCCGTCTCGTACCGCTCGCGGCTCACCTCCCGGGTCTTGAGAGCGATCGTTTTCGCCGCCGCCGCGATGGGGGTCAGCTCGCCCGGCTCGGCGTCCGCGATAGTACGAACCACCTCGCCACCCACCTTGTAGCCCACTCGGCGCGCCCACTTCTCCCCGAATTCCGACTCCTGCATGGACAGGTTATTAACCTGCGTCACGTCGCCGCAGGCGCCGTTGAGAAACACCACGTGCGCCCCGGGATCCAGGGCGTCGGTGACCAGTTGTCTCATGTAGAACGGCCAGTCGGCGGAGATCCCGCCTCCGAACACCGTGCCGTGGAGGGAGTAGTTCACCACGACGCCGAGAAACTGCCCCGACGTGGACCAGGCGGCCAGGACGCCCACCTCCGGGTCCACCGGCCCCGCCGGCTCAACGATGTCCGGGTTGCCCTTGCCCGGGTGGGTCA
>CAYRFY010000766.1:0-3532 GCA_964423635.1 uncultured Armatimonadia bacterium
GAGAACGGCAGTACTTCGACCGTTCCGGACGCGGGAATGGCGAAATGTGGCCCCAATGCGTTCATGCATAATGTGAGTTTCCAGCCCGACTCGGCGAGCCGGAAGGCTCGCCGCCGGGCCGTGTCGCCGCCCCCGGAGCAACCTCCGCGCCGTGCTCGTCGGTTTGAGGCGGAGCTTCGCTAGATGTCTACATGGGCGCACTTCTTGACGTTTGAGGCAAGTTCCGGGGCCGCAACCAAGCCGTTGGCCCCCGCGGAGGTCGGGCTTTCCAGCCCCACTCCCAGCCGCTGGTACCGTCTCCAGCGGGACCCGCGGTCCTAGGGAACGGCGGACGGCGAACGGCTGCAGGCGAGACGCCTGCGGGCCCGGCGAACGGCTGCTGGAATGACGCACCAATGCAAACACACTCGAGGTGTTGGTTATGTCTGATGAGAAGCTCAAAGTCGGCGTGATGATGGGCCTGCACGGGGCTCCCGAGGAGGCCATCGCCAAGGTGGCCGATCTCGGCCTCGAGACCTGTCAGGTCAACTGGCCCGCGGGCGGTAGCCTGGAGCTGGGACAGCAACTCAAGGCCGCCGCGGACGCCAGAGGCGTCACGGTGACCACTCTCTGGGCCGGCCTCCCCGGCCCGGCCGTGTGGAACTTCATCGAAGGGCCCATCACCATCGGCCTCGTGCCGCCGGAGCACCGCGCCGAGCGCGTGGAGACCCTCAAGCAGGCGGCGAAAGTGGCCTCGGCCATCGGCGTGCAGTCCATCACCACCCATGTGGGCTTCATCCCCGAGTTCCCCGGCGACCCGCTCTATGCCCAGACCGTCGAGGCCCTAAAGGACGTCGTCGGCGTCTGCAAGCAAGAGGGCGTGGAGTTCTGGTTCGAGACCGGCCAGGAAACCCCCATCACGCTGCTGCGCACGATCCAGGACATCGGCCTGCCAAACCTGGGCATCAACCTGGATCCGGCGAATCTGCTCATGTACGGCAAGGCCAACCCGGTGGATGCCCTGGACGTGTTCGGCCAATGGGTGCGCGGTACCCACTGCAAGGACGGTGAGTACCCCACCGACGGCCGCAGCCTGGGGGCGGAGAAGGCCATGGGTGAGGGGCGCGTCAACTTCCCCGTGCTCGTGCCCAAGCTCAAGTCTCTAGGCTACAAGGGTCACCTGACCATCGAGCGCGAGATCGCCGGAGACAAGCAGGTGGAGGACATCAAGCGCGCCATGGCGATCCTCGAGCCGTTGAGGTAGCCGCTGATGGCGAGTGTAAGCCCGCAATCACCAGGGCCGCCCCGAGGAGGGCGGCCCTTTGTGTGTCTGGCGGACACCTTCCGGGCCGAGGGTGTCTATGCCGGAAAGCCCACGCGGGTATCAAGCTCCGCCCACCGCAGCTCTGGGGCCTGCCGATGGAACACGCGCACGCGGCTGTGGTCGCGCTCCTGGCCACATCATCTGCCCGGGGCCGGGGCGATGGTCACAGAGCGCTTGCCGCATCCAGCAGCTCAACTACGTCATCTGCGCGGGGGGGACCTTCGAGCTTCTCGCGGATGCCGGACGCGCCATCGCCTTCCTTCCCATCAGCTCCGCCGCCATCATCGTACGGGAGAGGGAGGGGCTGCAATACTCCCCGCAGCCCTTTGAGGGCCTTCTCGATCACGCCGTCGCCGGCCTTGTCGGGGTCTTTGGCCTTTTCACGCTCGGCGGGCAGCGCCTCGCCCTTTGCCAGTTCTGCGGCTACAAGGAGCGCAGCCCACCAGTCCGCCTGGCCGCGCGCCTGGTCAGTGTCCATCGGAGGCGTTCCGGGCGCCCACGGGGCGGGCCCGATCTTGAGTTCGTGCACGGCGGCCTTGGCCAGGGCGACGGTCGGCCCTCCGGCGGCGCTTGCCCCCGGGTCTGAGAGGACGAAGCGGGCCGCGGTGGCAACGCCCGACTCGGCGCCGGGACCCGCGGCTGCCCAGGCGTCGAGTGCGAGTTGCAGCAGTGCCAGTCCACGGCGGTAGCGCGCGGCGCGATCCGTCGGGTCACGGCTGGCGCCCAGCGCCTCCGGCCACCTTTCCCACTTGTGGGCTCGCGTCACCAGCCACGCGACACAAAGGTCCCAGGCTCGCTCCACGACATCCTCGCCGGTCTCGGTAAAGGCGAGTTCGCTGGGGCGGCTCAGGGCATCGCCGAGAGCGCGGCGGGCGCGCTCCCTGTCCGGCTCGCCCTTCAGCGCGAAGGCGATCGCTTCCCTAGGCACATCGGCGAGGCTAAGGTGAGCGATGTCCACGGCAGCCGCGATCAGCGCGGCTTCGTAGACCCGACGGCCGCGCACTAGACCCTCGCTCCGCGTCGGGATGGCGAGCGACAGAACCATCTGCGGCCAGGTCGCAGGGTCGACCGGCTCTGTGGCGAGCACCCCGCGGATGGTCTCTCGCGCATCCCACACTTGTTGGTCACTCGCTTCCCTCTCCAGACAAGGCAGCCAGCTCCCGCCGGGAGGGGTGGCGAGTTGGCCCTGCACCCAGCGGGCGACTCCGGACGTCGCGGCCGGGGCGCCTGCGGCGGTGTTGCGGCCGCCGAGGGCGCGACACAGGAGGTACTCAGCCGCAGCCGCGGCACTCCTGGGGTAGGCCTTGCGGGCCAGTTCGGTGACCTCTTTCAGTCTCCCTGTCGCTCCCGTGCGCTTGCACAGAGTGATGATATCGCGGCAGGCGGCCCACTGGTTGCCGTGTCGCGCGAGATACTCGTCACGCCACCGGCTGCCCATCAGCTTGAGGGCGCCGCCCAGGGAGGAGCTCTCGCGGTACCCGTCGGCGGCCGGGCCGTCGGGGGTCTGCCCATGCCCAAGCTGAGTACAGGCCTGCTCTCCGAGCAATGTAGCCTCGATCCCAATCAGCCTCGCGTAGCGGGAATCGGGCCTCTGCCGGAGCATCTCCCGGCAGTTGCCGGCTGCCGCCATAGCCCGGTGTGCCGCCGCCAGCGCGCGCGCCTTGTAGGTTGCCGACGGCGCCTTGCCGGTCAGCGCGAGCTCGTCCACCGCATTCTGGGCGTAGTCGATGTCGTCCAGCGCGAGCCAGACCCGCGCCGACCACAGGGCGGGGTCCAGTTCGGTGGCTCGCTTGACCAGCGCCGAGGCGCCGGCGTTTCCTGCCGCTGAACACGCCCATGACGATACCACGCCACAGTAGTACAGAGCCGGTGCCTTCTGGCACTGCGCCAACAGGTCCAGCGCGAACCGCTCGTATTCGCCGGCTTCGACCTCGATGGCGGGTCCGTCGGCGAGTACCTCTGCCAGCGCGCGTGGGTCAGTGGGCGACGATCCGCCGGGCCCGGAGAGCGCGCCCTCCCACATACCGGAGTCGAGGAGGACCAGCGCACGCGCTCTGTGGTAGCGGGCCAGGTCACTGCCCCAGTCTGCCGTCCCGCGCACACGAACCGCATCCAGCTCGCCCTTCACGAACTCCGCACCATCAGCGGCGCCGAAGCAGGTGTAGTTGCCCAGTTGCCGCCGACACAAGAGCCTCATTGACGTGAGAGCCGCCAGCACCTGCCCGTCGG
>CAYRFY010000767.1:0-3522 GCA_964423635.1 uncultured Armatimonadia bacterium
TGTGGAAGACTTCGCCGGGAACGAGGCACTCCGGCAACGTATCATCAACCGACTGCCTCACTTCGGCAACGATGAGCCGGTGACCGATGGGCTGATGCGGCGGGTATCGGAGATGATCGTTCGGTCGTGCGAGGGGATTGTCAACCTCTTCGGCGACAGAGCCGTGCCGGGCGCCTACTCCTACCTTGACCACGTGACCTTCGGGAAGACGACGCCCGCGACGCCGGACGGCAGGAAGGCCTACACACCTCTGTCGGCGGCCTCTTCCCCGGTGCAGGGGCGCGATGTCAGTGGCGCCACGGCTTCCATCCTCTCCTCGACCTGCTGGGATCAGCGCCCGTTCATGGGCGGCGTCGCGATCAACTTCCGTTTCCAGCCGCTGGGGGCCCCCACCCGCGACGGCATCAAAGCGGTGATCCATACGGCAATCGCCCGGGGAGGTCTGCAGCTCCAGATCAACTGCGTCTCCCGCGAGACGCTTCTCGACGCCCGGGAGAATCCGCAGGACCACCGCGACCTTGTGGTACGCATCGGTGGCTACAGCGACTTCTTCGTGCTGCTGTCACCGGAGATGCAGGATGAGATCGTCAGGCGAACGGCGCACGAGTAGCCGACTGGAGGATTGCCGCGGCGGTGCGCCGCCGCGGCAATCTAGCCCTCCCTGCTCGCCGCCAGAAGACGGGAAATCGTCGTCTCCGAGACCTCGCGCGCGGGGGTGAGGTTCGAACCCTTCAGGTAAGAGCACATCGCCCCCAGCAGATAGCGGGCCTCCGGCCACTCGGGGTTCAGGTCCAGAGCCGCCAGAACCAGCCTCCCGGCGCCCACGGAGCGCTCCAGCAGATAGCCCAGGGGATGCAGCACCGGGTAGCGATGGATGACGCGCACGATGGGGTCCTCGTCGTGCAGCCCCAGGGGCCCCAGATCCAGCGGAGGCGAATGCTCGATCATCCGGAAGAAGGGCCACGAGGCGTAGCCGTCGTGCGGGAAGTCACCCAGGAGCGTGTGGCCGCGGATCAGCGTCCCATTCTGGCCGTCCTCGTAGGGGCCGTAGTTGGCCGGCGGGGTGAAGAAGTAGTGCACGTAGCCGAAGTTCGGCCGGTGTGGCCGCACCAGCCCCTCTCCCCCGGCCAGGATGGCCCTGCCGCCCGCACGCAGGAAGTCCAGCACCGCCTCGTCCAGCGTTTCCGTCAGCAGCACCTCCCCCGGCGACCAGTCCCCACCCACCACCGGCAGCTCGTTCCATCCGGCGACCCACGAATGCCCGCCCTCCTCGCGTCGCACTGCCTGCACCGAGACCTCCGCCGGGAACAGCCACAGCTCCCAGCAGTTGGTGACCGTGCGCCCGCCCCCGGTCAGCTCGGCACTCAGCCGCAGCGACAGCGGTGCATCCACCTCGGGCAGGGCGGCCCGCAGCTCACCGGCCGGACAGGCGGTATAAGGCCGATGGTCCCAGCTTAACTCACCCGTAGCGATGTCCTCCGTACCGCTACCCAGACCCCATGTCAGCCGCGGAGTCTCGTACGGCGGATGCGAGAAGTCCGAGACGCTCAGAGAGCAGGCGAACGTCCCGCCGCCGGTCAGGACCCTGTCCTCAAACCCCAGCCCGGCGAGGATCACGGTGTCCCCATTGGTCTGCAGCCATGTCTGCGGATCGGCCAGCTTCTTCTCGTAGAACTCCGTGATGACGCCCTGTGGCGAGGGGCCGGTGTCCATGGCGTTGAAGTGCGAGATGCCGGCGAGGAACGGCCGGTCGCGCCGCAGTTGCTCCAGTTTCGCCTTCATCTCCAGAAGCTGCAGGTGCTGACTGCTCTCCGCGTAGGCCTCCAGCAGGTGCTCCTGGTCGCGCTCGCGGGCCATCACGGAGGCAATCTCGGCGGCGTAGGGACGCACGGCGCCGTCGTAGCTCCGGCTGAGACGCACATCGGGGAAGGAGCTCCACCAGCGAAACTCATGCTCGATGACGGGCTTGTCCGGCGGCGGCTGGCCCTGGGGCCAGTTGGCGTTGACGAAGTCCCCCGGCAAGTCGGGGTGGTACCCGCCGTCGGTCCAGATCACGAAGGCATTGGGCTTGAGCGCCCGGGTGTCGTGGTAGCAGCGCCAGGCGGTGCGCGGGAACAGCGTCTCGTTGGGAAGCTCGTTGCTCATGCAGTAGATGCAGGCGGAGGGGTGGCTGAGGTCGCGCTCGACCACCAGATCCCATTGCCGCTTGAGAACCGGATAGTGATCCGGCGTGGGGGCCGGCCAGGCATAGACATGCTGCTCCGTCTGCCCGCCCCAGGCACCCAGCATCCCCATCTCGCCCTGCACCAGGAGCCCCACCTCGTCCGCCACGTCATAATACTCGGGGGTGTAGACGTACGACTGGCAGCGCACCTGATTGTACCCGTAGTCCCGCAGCGCCCGGAGCTTGCGCCGCCAGCGGTCGCGGTCCGTGTCGGGGCAGCCGGTCTCCGGACAGCTCAGGAAGTCGCCCGTGCCCCGGATGTAGTACGGCTCACCGTTGACCAGGAAGCGTCCGCCGTCCGCGCCCAGCTCCACGAAACCGGTGCGTTCGGTCAGGGCGTCGAAGACGACCCCGTCATGGACCAGCTCGACCTCCACCCGGTAGAGCTCGGGCGCATCGGGAGACCACAGAACCGGCTCGGGCACCGGAATGAGGGCCGCGACTTCTCTGTCCGCGACGGAAACCTCCCTTTGCGCCACCACGGCTCCTCCGGGCGCGATCACCGTTACGCGCAGCACCATCTGGCCGAGAGCCTCCGCGCCCCCGCCGATTCGGCCAGTGAGGCGCAGAGCCTGGCCGCTCACCTCGGGCCGCAGATGGACCCTATCCAGACAGCACGGGCCTGTCGCGGTCAGCTCCACCGTCCTGTACAGGCCCGACCAGTTCCCCTGCCAGTTGTATGCCAGGCCGTAGAGACGATGGTGCTCTGACACGCGCACCACCAGGTCATTGTCGGCATCCGGTTGCAGCAGATGGCCGACCTCAAAGCCAAAGGGCACGAAAGGCAGATCGTGCCGCCCCACGGCCTCCCCATTGAGCCACACCTCGGCGCTGGGGTGCACGCCGCCGAAGTTCAGCCACAGCCGCTGTCCCACCCATTCCCCGGGGACCCGCAGCGTCCGCGCGTACCAGCCCGTGCCCCGGTAGGTGGCCCGGAATACGCGGGCCCGGAGCCGGAAGTCCCACACCTCATCCTCACCATCGGTACCGAAGCCCTGGCCCTGCCAGCAGCCCGGCACGGCAATGGGCGCCGCGATGCGGTCGGGGCGCCGGTACCACTCAGCGCCCACTCCCACATCATCGGGATCGAGTCGGAAGCGCCAGTCGCTCTCCAGCGCCACCCGCCGCTCCGCCGGGTTTGCCAACACCGGGTTGACGCGCGCGGGCTCTCGTTTGCAGGCCGGATGCATGGCGTTTTCTCCCTTCGCAGGCCCTCTAGAAGCGTAGCCGAAAAGTCCACATTCGCATGGAAGTGTCATTCTGAGAGCGTCCGCTCCCGGAGGGAGCAGCTCGAAGAA
>CAYRFY010000768.1:0-3518 GCA_964423635.1 uncultured Armatimonadia bacterium
GCACCTGCATTGTGCCACGAACCTGAAGGAGCGCCCAGCTCTTATACTACCAGGCTGAGGTCTATCGAGTTCAATTGGCCACCGCTGGTGATGCCCAACTGGCCGGCCGTCACTCCGGCCGGGGTGACGCCCAGATGGACGTAGCTGCGGCCATCGTGGTGATAGTCCACGAACAGCTCGATCGCGTCATCGCCCCACACCCGCGAGCTTTCCGCCTCCGAGGCCTTCGTCACGAGGCCCGCCATGTTGGGCTCATGGGCGGTGACACCGAAGTACAGGCAGTCATCGTCGTAGGTGACGATGGCTTCCGTTCCCGCCTCCGGAGCGAGACTGCCGCGGTTGAGGACGAACCCGCTCAGAACCGGCTTGTCCGTCCAGGCCGGATCGTCCAGGACGCCGTCCACAGTGGGAGCGGTCGCGGAGCGCACCATGGTGACATTCCCGGCCTCCGCCCCCGCGGCGCCCTCTATCTTGGCGCCCTTGTCCAGGTCGTACAGGTACCATTCCGTAGCCGAGGGATAGCGATCGTTGGCCCACTTGTTGTCCCCCTCGATCCCGTCGCGGTAGCTCATCTGGACCTGGATCCCGACCATCCCGCCATCGAGGCCCAGAGGTGTCCTCGGCACGCGGATCTCGATGCTCCTCCCGTCCGTGGTGTAGTGGCCCTGGATGCCCTGCCACTGCGCGTGGCCCTCATACCACAGGTATGTCTTCCACTCATCGCCCTCGCGGCGGGAGAGGTACGTGGCATTGTGCCCCTTGCCGCGCACCGCCTGCTGGCAGGTGTAGTAGTCGGCCTCGCCGTCGCCGTCGGTATCGAGCACGATGTAGCGCCGGTTCGTCCAGAATCCCTGCTGCCACTGAGCCTGGGTCTCATCGGCGAAGGGCCGGGGGCGGGCGAAGTCGACCCGGAAGTAGAGAAACTCCTGGTCGTGGGCCACATGCAGCCGCTCCACATCGCCATAGGGCGACGCGGCGGCGGCGCGCATCTGCTCCGTGCTCTCGAAGACAACTGCTCCGGCCCAGTCGTCCAGGTTCCCGTCAATGGTGATGGCGGCCGCGCCACCGGTGGTGGCGGCGAGCACACCGCAGATTAGCGCGAAGGTCACCGGCAGGCGTGTCATTGCTGCTCCCTTGTACGGCTGCGTTCGTGGACGCTACGGCCCACGCCGGACTGAACAGTCTTCGTCTTCCGCGCGCGCCCCTCCTTCACGGCCCCCCGGGCTCGCCGGCACCTGCCCTCCGCCGCGCGCAGGTCGTGTGTTGCGCACCGTCGAAGCAACGGTCGGCTTCGTATTGCCGCGGCTCCGCGTGTTAGCAGGTATCCGGAAGGTGGGGTCTGTCATGGGTATCGGGCTCATCGCTGCCTCGCTGTGGCTGGCAACGGTCGCCGGGGGTGATCCTGTGGTCACTAATGGTGTGGATAGGTACCACTACGCCGATCCGATCTTCGAGGCCGTGCGCATTGCCCTCGCCGCCCGCGGCGACGTGTATCCGCCGGAGTACGTCCAGGGGCTCAGCGGGATGGCGTTCCGCATCGGCGGGCCCTGCCCCTGCGCCCCTACCTGCAGTCTGGCCATGTCTCCCGAGGAGCTGTGCCGGCTCCTGGGCTACGAGGCCCGGATCCAGTATCTGGGCGAGAGCGAGGAGCAGGCGAAGGCCGCGGTGGGCGCAGCCGTGGACAGCGTCAAGGCGCAGGTCCGCGCGGGGCGGGCCGTGCCCGTGTGGCACGCCTTCACCAACGCCGAGTGGGACGTGGTGTGCGGCTTCGATGAAGAGGCCGCTGAGTTCCTGGGCCGGGGGACCTATGCCGGTGGGGAGCAGTATGCCCGAGCCCCGCAAACACGCATGGCCGAGGCGGTGCGGTTCTGCCCGGCCTACGGGCCGATCGTCATCGGCGACAAGACGGGGGCTCTGGATGCCCGCGAGGCGGAGTTGTCCGCGCTGGAGGAGGCCGTCCGCCACGGGTACGCTCCCCGCGACCCATTCTTGGACCACGTGACCGATGGCCCCCTTCCGTGGCGGTTCCGCGAGGGCCTGGCCTGCTACGACTGCTGGACCCACAGCTTTCGCTCTCAGCCTGACCGTGTGCCCGACAATGGGGGCGACAGGTACCCTCTGGGTGTCTACTGCAGTACCCGTCAGGCCGCGCCCCCCTTCCTCCGCGGGTTGGCGGACAAGTACCCCCAGGCCAGGGGGTACCTGCTGGCCGCCGCCGACAGCTTCGCTCAGGACGCGGCCGCTTTGGTCGGGCTACGCGACGAGCTGCTGGGCTGGGGCGCCAGGTGGGACGAGCCCGACCCGGCGAACGCCGCCCGCGCCGCCGAGCTGCTCGCCACGGCGCGCGGAGCCTACGCCGACGGGCTCTCCGCACTCGAACAGGCCCTTCAGGCCATCGACCCCGAACGCCTCGTCCGGGTCCATCGCAGGCAGACCCTCGTGCGCCGGAACGGGACCACACTGCTCAAGGGCATCCGGCCCTTGCAGTGGGGCACGGGTCGGGACTGCACCTTCCTAGGCGCCCTGCACGAGGCCCTCAGGTGCAGCGCGCAGAGCTACTCCTACCCCGATCTGATGGGCCTTTGCGGCCTGGCCTTCCGTGTCCGCTGGACGAACGCGGATACGAAGACAGGCTGGGGTCCTTCGTGCGCCGTGGGCGAGCTGCCCGAGGAGATCGCGCTCATCGGCCGGCAGATCGGCCGCAGGCTATCTGACGAGTGGTCCGAGCCGGAAGCCCGCGACAACGAGGCCCTCGCCGCCCGGGTCGCCTCCGAGATCGACGCCGGCAGGGCCGTACTTGCCTATCCCGGCAACTACAACGTAGGCCTCGTGTGCGGGTACGAAGACGCGGGCAAGACGCTGCTGGTCGATGACTACATGGACAAGCGGCCCGGGGAGTTCGTTGGGATGGACGTGCGCAAGATCGCGCGTCTGCCGCTGGAAAAGCTCGGGCCCTGGATCGCGTTCCTCAGCGAGGCGGACGGCACGCCGGAGCCCCTGGTGGCTCTCGGACACGCCCTTGCGGTGGCAGTCGGCAACTGGGACCGCGAGCGACACGATGGAGGCATCGCCGGGCGCGAGTACCTCTACGGGGAGGCGGCACTATCCGCCTGGACCAAGAACATCGAGAGCTTCGAGGGTCTGGACGAGGAGACGAGGGCGAGATTGCAGAGCCAGCACGCCTGGGTCTACTCTCAGCTTGCCGATGCGCGCAAGGCGGCCGTGACCTTCCTCAGGGACTGGTCGACGCTGGTGGGCGGGGAGGCCCGCGGAGCGATGCGTGAGGCCGCCGATCTCTACGAGCAGGAGAACGACGCCCTTCAGGAGGGCCTGGACGGGCTCCCGAAGGAAGGGACGGAATGGTCGGCGGCGGATCGGGGCCGCGCCGCAGAGCTGCTCAGGCGCTGCATGGGGCTGGAGGGCGACGCCATCGACAGGCTCCGGCAGGCGCTGCGGACGATGTACTCAGATTATGCATGAACACCCTGGGGCCGCATTTCGCCATTCCCGCGTCGGGA
>CAYRFY010000769.1:0-3509 GCA_964423635.1 uncultured Armatimonadia bacterium
GAGCAGATCCGACAGCGATATCGCCTTGCCGGTGCGCTTGGACATACGCACGACCTCGCCGCCGCGTGTGAGCTTCACAAGCTGCATGAGCACGCCCAGATAGCGGTCCGGACTGAACGGCACCCGCCAGTTGCCGCATCCGTGGTACTCGCACGTCTGGTGCGCGTTGTTCCCGTCCCAGATCCCACCGATGATACTGATGCCCCGGTTCCCTCGCTCCGGATCGTCATTGACCAGCATGTGCCGGTGGGCGCGGTCGGCGAGGCGCAAGCCGGCGTTGCGGTCACAAAGCAGCGTCTGGCCGGAATGAATCACCAGCGGCCGGGTAATCAGATAGCCTGCGGGCGGGGTGGGCAGATGGACCACGGCGGCGCCGCCATCCAAAGCGGCCTGCAGACCGGCGGTGTCGTCGTGCAGGCCGTCGCCCACGACGCCGGGGACGGCAAGTGCCGATACGTGAGCACCGCGAGCGTCCATGTCGATGACCTCCGCCGCCGGGATGGTTGCCGTTCGTCTCACAAGAAGGGCCAAGATCGCCCCTTCCCTACCTCGCAAACTCGACGAAACCCGCCCGATCCACATCGTAGGAGTGCCCGCCCGTGCCCTCCCACATCAGCCACAGGTCATCCAGGGCCTTGCGTACCGTGAGGTTGAAGGCGGAGCGAACACCCTCTGCCGGGGTGAACCCGAGCATCGAGAAGGGGATGGACATCTCGCACGTCCAGCGACCCTTCTCCACCACTTCCGCCCTGTACACGATGCCACCGACGTCCATACTGCCGGGCTCCTCGGCGGGATCGGCCGTGGTGCCGTATTGCAGGTAACCGTTGCCATAGCCCCGGACCACGCAGATGGGCGCCGATTTGCCTTCTTTCGGCACACGCAGACTGACCTCCACCGCGTCGTCGAGCCCCCACCGGTTGCCGGTGAGCGTCGTGTCGGGGTGCACGGCGTTGTCCACCGCGAGATAGAGCCTCTGCTCGTCATGCGCCAGCCACGCTCTGCTCTCCCGCGAGGCCTTCTGGCAGCGATAGTCCTGGGCAAGCAGCATAGCCGCTGCCGGGTCTGCGCCGCCCCACTCGGCAGGGTCGATGATCCCGTCGATGGTGATGGGGCCTGCGGCCTGCGGCACGGGAAACACCGGCGCCGGCCCCTTCTTCACCGCCGGGGCCGCCGCTCGGGTCTCCTGCAGTGGCGGAAGCGGCCTGGGCGGGTCATAGGTCCAGGCCTCCACCATCGGGCTTGGGCGCAGCTCGTCGGCGTACAGCCCCATCTGCTCGAAGGGAATCGGCTCGAAGCCGGGTAGCTTCGTGAACACCTCGGCCTGCGGCCTGAGCCTGAAGTCGCCCCCGGCGGCATCGAGGAAGCCCGGGTCGGCGTCGGTCACCAGGTTCTGCTCCTCATCCACCTGCCAGTTGCCGCTCTTGACCTGCCCGCACATCACCAGCAAATTGCGCACCGCGTGACTCACCCGCGCCACACCGGGCCGGGGGTCCATGAAGCCTTCCAGCGCGGGGTATCTGGTGGTGTACGGCGGGCCGGTGATGTCCACCTGGCGCAGGAGCTTGTTCTGCCAGTCCTCGCCCCGCAGCGCCTCGGCCCAGCGTTTGTCGTTCCACGGGGCGGAGCCCAAAGCGCGCTTGCACTCGATGAACACATTGTTCTCGGCCCAAAGGTCGTGCCCACCGTGCGAGAAGACCGTGCCGAATGACCCCTTGCCCGGCTCGCCGCAGCGGAAGAACACATTGCCGATGACGAAATCGCCGCCATCGCCGTCGTCGAAGTATACCGCCGCATTGCCGTGGCCCATGGGGCTGCCGATGTTGTGCCAGAAGTTGTAGCGCACCACGTTGCCGCGGCACGAGGGGTCGCGGCCCTTGTAGTAGGCGCCGCAGTCATCGGTCTGGGTGCAGACGTGGTGCACCACGTTGTACTCGAAGATGTGGTCATTGCCGCCGACACCGATGGCCTGGTGGGGCGCATCGTGGATGAGGTTGTGGGCGGCGCGATTGCCCACGCCCCCGATGAGAATGGCGTTGGCATAGGTGAGCTGGTGGCAGGAGTAGTGGTGGATGTGGTTGTTGACGGCCTCGTGCCCGGCGGGCGTCAGGGCCTTGCGGTCGCCTCCGGATAGCACGACGCCACCCGTGCCGGTGTCATGGATGTCGCAGGCCTCCACGCGGTGGCGCGCTCCGCCCTGCACCACGACGCCCACGGTACGCACATTCCTTACCCGGCAGGCCTGCACCCGCACCGACTCGCCCCCGGACACCACGATGCCGTCTCCCTGCCCGGCCTCCACGGTGAAGCCCCGCAGGACGATATAGGCCGCGTCTCGAATAGCCACCAGCGGCCCGGACAGAGTCGAGATCACCATGCGCGCTCCGGCCATCTCGTCCGGGGGCCAGAGGTACAGCGTATTGCGCGCGGCGTCGATGTAGTATTCGCCCGGGCTGTCCAGCTCCTCCAGCAGGTTCAGCGCCCGGTACCGCCGAGGCGAGGGGTTCCCCTGCTTGACGCTGTACAGGTGCGGCTGAGCGAGGGTGATCTGCCGGGTCGCCTTGTCGATGCTTTGCACCTTGATCGTCTCGGCGTACCAGTCAAAGCACCAGTAGCCCTGAAGCCACACACCGGCTTCCACGTTCCAGCGGTCCGGTCGGTCGCCCTCGTACTCGAAGACTCCCGGCCGGCCCGTGTCGTCGCCCACCCGGGGATTGGACCCCGAGTCGATGATCCTCGCGATGTGCGCCCAGCCCTCCTGCGGCCAGCTAGCCACCGCCAGCCGTCGGTCGTTGAAGAACACCTCCGGCACCGCCGGGAACCCCCGGAACTTCTCCGGATACGGGGCAGGAGCCGGAATGCCCAGGGCACCCAGGTCCGCCTCCAGTACCTGTCCCCTGGCGGCCTCCTGCAGACGCTCCACAACTGCGGCCTCGATGACCGGGGAGAATGCCTGAGCATCCACGGATCGGCCGCCCTGGAGCCGCACCTCTTCTCCGGGCGCCGCCCGGAATACCACCGGCGCCTCGGCCGTCCCGGAGTCCTCGCTCCCCAGCTCGAAGGTCTGCGACAGCTCGTAGGTTCCGCCGGCCACCATCACCGTCGCACCCCCCTCGGGGAGCCGGCCTTCGGCCCTCAGTGCTCTGAGCGCGTCCCGAGCGGCATCCAGTGTCGCCAGGGGCCCGTCGGTGCCCGCCGCATCGGGGTGCGCCAATGTGCCGGACCATGCGTCATTGCCGTCTGTGGCCACATACAAAACCAGGGGCCCCTCCCGTTCCTGGGCGAGGCACTGAACAGACCCGGCGCAGAGCAAGATCGCGCCAAGAGCCGCGGGCAACCCGAGTGTCCCGATGACCATGAGAGACGCCTCCTCGGCGAGTCGGAAAGTCAGTGGTAACCGCGATGCTGGCACTAGAACCGTCCATGCGTTGACGCCGCCCAGCGGCGTCGCCTGGCGACGGCCATCACCCCGTCGGGACGTTTCCTGTCCACCGTTGCGCCGTTCCGCC